>JBARMF010000589.1:0-2709 GCA_049802315.1 Candidatus Udaeobacter sp. | reverse complement strand
GAACCTCAGGGTGCCGTGCGAAAGGCGCACTCCGCGACCCAAATGCCCAGCGGCGAGCGCACTCGCGCTATCGGTGAGGCAACGCCAAAATCGCATACGTCAAATTCGGGACGGTTTGACCGCTCGCCGCGCCGTTTGCGAATGACCGCAATTTGCGCAAAGCGGCCGATCTGACTGGAGAGACCTGGTCGAGCCTCGCGTATGATCGGCTGCTAAATATAAGGCTGCCTCACCGAGACGGCGGCGGCCCCGACCTCGGATTGACAAAGGCGGGCCTTCCCGATTGAGCGGCGGCTCATCCACTGGCGTCCCGCCAACAATCCGCGCAAGCTCCTCGATCGGGTCCGGATCGTCGCTGGGTCTGACTACGACCCGCTTCGCCTTGGGCGCGTCCGGGCAGCCCTTGGACCAAGCAGCCATCCGAACATTGGATATCGAAATCCCGTCAGTGCCCAAGGCAGCCTCTCGGTCCGCCTTCAGTGTTTAGGTACCAGTTGACGGATCGGCGCGAATCAGGTGTAAAGTGATTTATAAACACGGGACGGGAGAGACCGGCATGTCAGGGGAGAGGTTCGGCGAGTTCGTTCGCCGCGAGCGTGAGGCGAAGGACATCGGGTTGCGGGAAATGGCGAAGATGATCGGGGTGAGCCCGACCTATCTGTCGAAGGTCGAGCGCGACGAGTTCCCGCCCCCGGCCGAGGACAAAGTTCGAGCCATCGCCAACATCATCAGGTGCGACGTCGACGAGCTCTTGGCGCTAGCCGGGCGGGTTTCCTCGGACGTCGCCGAAATCATCAAGCGCCAGCCCGCCGAACTAGCGGCCCTCCTTCGCACGGCCAACGGAATGTCGGCCGAACAGATCGCCCGTCTGACCCGTCAAGCGCAGAAGGTGAAGGACAATTGAGTAGTTTCGCCGCACCTGCAGAAGCGGATCTCAAAGCAGTGCCAGAGAATACCACCGTAACCTACAGCAGACCCGGCGACGATTTCCTTACGCCGGAGCCCGCATCCCGTCCTAGTGCATCCGGTTGTGCAACGGTCATCAGGTTATCCACGTTATCCACAATATGTGGGGTCAAGATTGAAATGTGACCGCTAAATCTTGCGTAAACCGGCGATTCGGTGTAATTATTGCTTCCAGACAAGGCTGGCTACGAGGTGGTCATACTTGCTTACGAAACTGGAGGCTGGCTCGATCACCTGAGCCGGCTAAACCGATGCAGATAACGGAAGATACAGAATGTCGATCAAGGTTCCTTTTCTCACTGAAGAACGGATCGAGCGGGACGCCGAGGCCCTTTTGGCGGAGTTTGAGAATAAACGCGGTACCGGGATCCTTTTACCGATACCAATAGAGGATATTGTAGAAAAGCATTTGAAGTTGCGGGTCGAATTTGACGATCTGCATCAATCTCTTGGGGTTCCACGGTCTGGCAGTGGCCAAGAACCCGACATCCTCGGTGCGATATTCTTCGGTCAGCGGCGCATCGTCATCGACGAGACCCTCGACCCGGTGGAGAACCCTTCCAAGGAAGGGCGTTATCGCTTTACCCTCGCGCATGAGGGAGGCGGACATTGGCGGCTGCATCGCAATCTATTCGCGGAGAACCCGGCGCAGACCTCACTGTTGGAGGGGCGGATCGCGCCTTCGATGGTGTGTCGTTCGAGCCAAGCGAAAGAGCCCATCGAATGGCAGGCGGATTACTACGCCGGGTGCCTGCTGATGCCTCGTCGACTCGTTTTTGGCGCGTGGCGCGAAATGTGTGGATCACTCAACCCGTTCATCTACGAGGCCAACAAGGCGAATCCTTACTTCAATCCCCGGCGCTCAAGCTGGGTTGGCCTCGGGGGTACCACGCACCAATTTGCCTTCAGGCGGATCGCGCAGGAGTTCGCGCAGGTATTCTGTGTTTCGGTCGAGGCCATGCGCATTCGCCTCGAGAATCTCGGCCTACTGCTGCGCGATTTCCCCAGACAGCATGCTTTCAGCGGCCTTGATTGAGCCCCTTTTTTTGAGGACTACGTAAAGTGTCAACTGAACGTTTTTGTGGTGACGCGACGCGGGAAGAAGGGGCATTTGAGACGAGGGACTTCTATCTCGCCTGCTTCTTGCGCTGCTCGGGTTACTAACTCATCGACCTGCGGGCCGAAGGCCGCCGCAAGGTCTTCGTTTTCCAGGATCGAATGACGCGCCGTGACGACGTGCTGGCGTTCTACGGCGACAGCGCGACCGTGACGCCGCTCGCTTTCTCGTCAACCATCAAGGACATGAAGGCGCTGCTGCACAATGCTTGAGAAACCTCTCCAAAACAACGCAGTCGAGGGTGGCGGGCCTCAACTCCGCGAGGCGCTCGATCGGATCGGTCAGATCGTGGTCGATGGGCTGCGTCACGGTCACTTCCGGTGCTCCATCTCCAGCGTCATCGGCAAGAACTACCGACGCGACCTCGTGGTCGAGGCCGGCAAGTCGCACAAGTTCACCATACCCGAGGAAGAATTGCCCCGCTGACGCGGCCTGAAAGCGGCGATCCCTGAGACGGGGACGCCTGAAGATGCAAATCCTTTGGGTCCAGCGTCATCGGTGGGATTCCGAGACCGGAGGCCAGGAGCACGGAGCGGCGGAACCGCCCGTGAGGTCTTCGATGAAACGCCTCGACGCTGCAAACGACAATGACGCGGGCAAGCAGATCGCCCGCACCCAGCAAATCT
>JBARMF010000588.1:0-3235 GCA_049802315.1 Candidatus Udaeobacter sp. | reverse complement strand
GCGCTCAAGGTTCTCAGTGGCGCCGATGTAATAGCGCCGAGCACCGCGGACAATGTAAACCCAGGCCATATCAGTGATGGGTCGGCCGGGACTCGAACCCGGAACCAACCCCGAAAGCTTTCGGGGCTGCTCTTATTCAGTCAGGCTGTCTTTTTGAATTCAATGCCAAAATCGCCAGTTGCGGATTCTTTTTACGTTTGAGCTGAGTTTCAAGGGCACGCGCTTCACTCATCGACGGGAGTTGTTTCGCGCCGACGAGAACGACTTCTCCACCAAAACGGCGTGTGGTGTGGTTACTTCCGCGCCTATGCTCGGCGATACGGCGCTCAAGGTTCTCAGTGGCGCCGATGTAATAGCGCCGAGCACCGCGGACAATGTAAACCCAGGCCATATCAGTGATGGGTCGGCCGGGACTCGAACCCGGAACCAACGCCTTAAAAGGGCGCTGCTCTACCGATTGAGCTACCGACCCGTCAAGGTCCAGTTTGTAATGGCCGCAAGATTTTTCAATCTAGAACCAACCCCGAAACTTTTCGGGGCTGCTCTACCGATTGAGCTACCGACCCATGCGGGAAGCTTTTCTAAAGTACATCGCTGCTAATGGCAACATTGTAGGGCAAGCGCTCCGCCTGCCAACCATGAGTTAGGCAAGCAGATCGACACCGCAATGACCAGTAGGCGAGCTGGCTTTTCGATAGTGAGTCAGGTAAGCGGCTCCACGTTGTTCTTGATGTTTGAGTCCATGTTCATGACTATCATCGCCAAGTGATGAAGCCCGAAGAGACGAAGATACTCGCCGGTTTTCATAAACCGATTCTCGCCGACTCTCGCCAACGGCAGGAACAACGACGCGAGCAACCAGCACAGACAAGGTACGGGAACGACATCCGTGAATGGTTCCGGCCGAAAGTGCGAAAAGCAGCGCAAGAGCTTTACCCAAACATGCGGCTCAGAGCGATAGAACCCAAAGGCACGGTGATTACCGTTGGCGAGGGACGCGGGTTTGTTATCGAGCACCGCGGTGAACACCTTGTTGTTACTGCCAGCCACTGCTTGCCGTGGCTTCCTTCTGGGTTCGGCATCGCTTACTCCGAAGAACACGTTTACCGGAACATGCTCGGCCCGCTCGGCTCCGCCCCGACTGTCGCTTGCGAATGTCTGTTCATAAATCCCATCGCCGACGTTGCTGTGCTTGGCGTTCCCGATACGCAGACCTATTCCGATGAAGCAGACGGTTACCGTGCGCTTCTGGAATACGCTACGCCGTTCCGAATTACTGAGGCACCGGAGAAGGCCCGCGGCTTTCTTCTTAGTCTGGAAGGGGAATGGTTTGGATGCCAGGTCCAGTGGATGGAGAGGATTGATGGTCCGCTCTGGGTCTCAAAGCCCGCGCAACCGATTGAAGGCGGCATGTCCGGCTCGCCGATCGTTTCAGAAACCGGTAACGCCATCGGAATCGTTGCAGCCTCTGTGACGGAAAACGAAAAAGACGCAGCCACGGACGAATTCGGCGCATCGAACCCACGGTTAATGCGCGATCTGCCGCTCTGGCTTTTGCGGACCCAGACGATGCAGAAGCAATGACAACCGATATTTCAGATTCCTTCTTTGCCGTAGGCGGCATGCAAGGCCGCGACTACAGCTTGAGCAGATCGCGCAGCGAATTTTTTGGCCGATCTAATTGAAAAACTGACAAGCCCGCCTCCTTCGCTGCTTTCCAATCACGTTCTGGGTCGTCGCCGACGTGGAGAACCTCGTTCGCATTCAGATGCATTAGCTTTAGTGCGCGCCGAAAAATTTCTGGATCCGGTTTGTCCGCGCCGAGTTCGCTGGAGATAAATACGTGGGGAAAATATTTCGAGATTCCAAGATTCTGAAGAATGAATCGCAAACGACCGTCAAAATTTGAAATGACGGCAAGCTGAAAGCGTTCTCGCAATTGCTCCAGGACATCAAGAACTTCCGGGTAAAGTTTCCACACACCTGCTTCGGCGAAGTGTTCGTAAGCGATTTCGAAAAAATTATCGCGATCGAGTTCGCTTATTGAAGGCGCGATCTGATCGAATACGCGACCAACCAGCTCGCGCCACCAGCCTTTGTCATCATTTTCCCGCGGGCCGTCGATTGCCGCGCGTCGCGGCATTTGTTGCCACGCCGACTGAAATGCGCTCTCTAGTTTCTGCGCGTCAAGATCTAAGCCGACTTCGCGACCGACGCAGGCATAATGCTCGCCGACTGTTTTCGTCAGATAAAACAGTGTGCCTGCGGCGTCGAAGAAAATCGCTTTGATCATTTCAATGGAAACGTCCAGCGTACAACCTGTCTGTGCAACGCTACGAGGCGGTGCTGAACGTTAACATTTAAGGTCGGACAGCACGCCACCGTTCTTGTTTTGAAAACCCGCTCAACATGCGTTGCATGATCGGGTGCAATGAATGCCTTTGACGAGTCGCTACCCTTACGGAAATGGACGCAATCAGCCGGCGAAGAAGTGGCGAATGGCATCAGCCATGGGATCGGGCTGTTGGGTGCGATCATCGTCACCCCGATTCTGGTTCTGGCAGCGTTCCAGCATGGTGACGTTCCTTTTCTCGCTGGGACGATCATCTTTACCACGACGATGTTGCTCGTGTACCTGGCATCGACTCTTTATCACGACAGGCATTTTATTTTTCGCTAACGAGCGGCTGCGTTACAGCCATTTCGTCTGGCATCTGTTCGTGCTTGCCGGTCTGGCTGTCACTTTGCGCCGGCGTTTATTTGCGCAATCTGAAAAGCGGCTCGTCTAGTTGGACAAGCTTGCTCGGGCGGCGGATTAATTGGCATGCTTCCGGTTGAGCATAACGATCCAATTAACGCGAAGATTCTCGCGGTTTCGGAAGACAAGATCGAAGGATTTGTCCGCGAACCGTTCGAGGAAATTGCGAATCGTTCGGGTGTCGCTGTCGAAGTGGTGATGGCGCGCATTGCGGCGATGTTGCGCGCGGGAACCATCAGGCGCGTCCGCCAAACTTTGCTTGCGACGAACCTCGCAGAGGGCGCCCTGGTGGCATGGAAGGTTCCGGAAGAGAAGATCGACGCCGCGTTCGACTGGATGTTTCAGCGGGATCCGTTCTCGGGTCATGTGGTGCTCCGCTCGACCGACACCGCCAGCGCCGGCTCGGATTACAAACTTTGGACGACTGTAAAGGCTCCTCAGGGATTTTCGCTCCAAGCGCATTGTGAATTGCTGGCG
>JBARMF010000587.1:0-2290 GCA_049802315.1 Candidatus Udaeobacter sp. | reverse complement strand
GGCGAAAATGCCCCAGTTGTTCGCGCACGCATTTGTGAAGAACTGAATTTCCTAGGCATCGAACTAGATCAGTTGCGCAACACGAAGACTGCGGTGGTGATTTCCACCGATGCCAGTCGGGTCACAGTTCGCGTCATTCGCACGGACGAAGCACTCATGATTGCAAGGTCGGTCAGCCGTGTCCTCCGTTTTGGCGCACAGAAAAAAACATAACCATGAATACCAACCCTCTAACGCCGGAATTGCTCTACAAGATGAATGCCTATTGGCGTGCCGCCAACTATCTGTCGGTAGGTCAGATTTATCTTTACGACAATCCTCTTTTGAAGGAGCCACTGAAACTTTCACACGTGAAACCGCTGGTGGTCGGACACTGGGGCACGACGCCGGGCCAGAACTTCATCTATGTGCATTTGAACCGGGTCATTAAGAAGTATGATCTGGACATGTTCTACATCGCGGGTCCCGGTCACGGGGGCCCGGCGATTGTGGGCAATGTTTACCTCGAAGGCACCTGGAGCGAGGTTTATCCGAACGTCACCCAGGATCAAGCCGGTCTGAAAAAGCTGTTCAAGCAATTCTCGTTTCCCGGCGGGATTTCCAGCCACGTTGCGCCGACTACGCCAGGGTCGATTCACGAAGGTGGCGAGCTGGGCTATTCGCTAAGTCATGCCTTCGGCGCCGCATTCGACAATCCCGAGCTGATCGTCGCCTGCGTTGTTGGCGACGGTGAAGCGGAAACCGGTCCGTTAGCCACGGCATGGCAGTCGAACAAATTACTCGATCCGATTACCGACGGAGCCGTGCTGCCTATCCTGCATCTCAACGGCTACAAAATCAGCAACCCGACCCTGCTGGCCCGCATCGAGCATGAGGAGTTGGAACAATTTTTCCGCGGCTGCGGCTGGACACCTTACTTCGTAGAAGGTGATGAGCCGGAGAAGATGCATCAACTCATGGCCGCCACTTTGGAAAAGGCTATCGAGGAAATCCGGCAGATCCAAACGAATGCGCGGAACAATAATGACACTACTCGTGCGCGCTGGCCCATGATTGTCCTTAAGTCACCTAAAGGCTGGACCGGACCGAAAGTGGTCGATGGATTGCAAATCGAAGGAACGTTTCGGGCGCACCAAGTTCCAATCCTGGTCGATGCCGACCATCCCGATCATGTCGCGCTGCTCGAAAGCTGGATGAAGAGTTACAAAGCCGAGGAGCTATTCGATGAGAATGGCACACTAAGACCCGAGTTAGCGGAGCTGGCGCCGAAAGGCGACCGACGAATGGGTGCCAATCCGCACGCGAACGGCGGCATTTTACTTCACGATCTGCGAATGCCGGACTTCTGCGACCACGCTGTGCATGTGCCCTCACCTGGCGCCGTCGATGGCCAGGATACGATGGTGCTTGGTAAGTTTCTGCGTGACGTGGCCAAGCTAAATCAAGATCAGCGCAATTTCCGTGTCTTTGGTCCCGATGAAACACTCTCGAATCTCTTGGGCGCGGTCTTCGAAGTCACCAATCGTCAGTGGGATGCGCGGGAAGTAGAGAATGACGAATTCCTCGCGCCAACCGGACGCGTGCTCGACTCAATGCTGAGTGAGCATCAGTGCGAGGGTTGGCTAGAAGGGTATCTGCTGACCGGTCGTCATGGGTTGTTCAACAGCTATGAGGCTTTCATTCGCATCGTTGACTCGATGTTCAGCCAGCACGCCAAGTGGTTGAAGGTCACATCGGAACTGCCTTGGCGCCGGAAGATCGCGTCGCTGAACTACCTCCTCGCTTCCCACGTCTGGCAGCAGGATCACAACGGTTTCACTCATCAGGATCCCGGGTTCCTCGACCACGTCATCAACAAGAAGGCAGATGTCGTGCGTGTCTACTTACCGCCGGACGCCAACTGTCTCTTGTCCGTCTTCGATCATTGCTTGCGCAGCCGCCACTACGTCAACGTCGTCGTCGCGGGTAAACACGCTTTACCGCAGTGGCTGACGATGGATGCCGCAGTGATTCATTGCACGGAAGGCATCGGTATCTGGCAATGGGCGAGCAACGATCAGGGCTCGGAGCCGGACGTTGTCATGGCTTGTTGCGGAGATACGCCAACCTTAGAGATACTCGCCGCCACTTCCATCCTCCGCGAACATTTGCCTGAGCTAAAAATTCGCGTGGTCAACGTGGTGGATCTAATGAGGCTGCAGTCCGCGAGCGAACACCCGCACGGACTGAGCGACGGCGATTACGATTCCCTCTTCACCAAAGACAAGCACATCATCTTTGGCTTCCATGG
>JBARMF010000586.1:0-1864 GCA_049802315.1 Candidatus Udaeobacter sp. | reverse complement strand
GCCGCCAATCCGATACCGCGGCCCTCCTGTCGCATGTAAACCAGAACGCCCTGGCCTTCCTCCTCAATTTGCCGCAGCGCCGCGTGCAATTGATTTCCGCAATCGCACCGGCGTGACGCAAAAACATCACCGGTGAGACATTGGCTGTGCACGCGTACCAGGATGGGTTTGTTTTTGTCAATCTGACCTTTCACGAGTGCAAGATGGTGCTGTCCATCGACCCTGGAGCGATACAAATGCAAATCGAAATCGCCGTAATCGGTCGGCATTTTTACAATTTGCTCCAGCTCCACGAGTTTCTCGCTCTTGCGCCGGTGGGCAATCAAACTCTGGATCGTGCAAATACGCAGCGCGTGTTTGTTGCTAAATTCCATCAGCTCCGGAAGACGCGCCATGGTGCCGTCGTCGTGCAAAATCTCACACAGCACGCCCGCTGCTTGCAGGCCTGCCATTCTTGCCAGATCCACAGCCGCTTCGGTGTGACCGGCGCGCCGCAGCACGCCGCCGTCTTTTGCGCGTAGTGGAAATATGTGACCCGGTTGGTTCAAATCTTCGGGCGCCGATTTGGGATTGGCGATGGCCAGTATTGTAGTCGCGCGATCATAGGCGCTTATGCCGGTTGTAACGCCTCGCGCCGCATCCACTGAAACGGTGAAGTCGGTGTTATGCTTTTCCCTGTTTTGCGTCACCATGCGTTGCAAGCCGAGTTGATCGGCGCGCTCATTGGAAATGGGGACGCAAATCAAGCCACGGCCGTGCGTCGCCATGAAATTGACCGCTTCAGGCGTCACTTTTTCCGCGGCCATGACCAGATCGCCTTCATTCTCGCGATCGTCGTCGTCGGTCACGATCACCATGCGCCCTTTGGCGATGTCGCTTAGGACATCGTCAATCGCGTCGAACTGAAATGTTGCAGTCGGTTTTGCAATCATTGGAACAACAAAGTACCGCCGCAATGATTATGGGCAACTCTTAGTCTAACCGTCCAGTTCGTGGAAGCGTCGCAAAGCAAAGTCATTCCGAGCGAAGTCGAGGAATCCCGTTGTACTACTCACCGTAATGCCACGGGGTCGTTCGACTGCGCTTCGCTCCGCTCAGGATGACAAAGTTTCGATCAACTCATTTGGCGCTGGAGCTGACAATCGCCTCCGGGCGGTACATGTCGCGATTGCTCCCTTGAAATTCGGCCTTCAGTTTGACGGTAAACCGCGAAAGATCGACAAGATCCCAGCGCGTGAATTTCCACATTGCGTTCACAGAACCCGTTGCCGTTTCGCGTGGCGCATGCTCAAATCCGACGACGAAATGCACCGCATCATCGCGCACTTTATTCGTCGACTTCTTGGGCTCGAAGTAAAATGTGCGGAAAGTGCTGTCTCGACTTCCGGCGGCATAAAGCTTCGGATCTAAATAGAACACGCGTTTGCTCTCCACATCCGTGATGCGCAGATCAGGATAACCTGAGCGTTGGATTTTGCCGTCGACCGTGAGCGGGAAATCGCACTGCAAACCGGGAGTCGTGTTGAGCAGCTCACGCAGAGTGTCTTCGAAATGGCTGCTTACTTCGTTGATCCGATCGACATTTTGGATCGCGCTATCCGGTGCGTTCAATCGCTTCATCGTCTCATCGCACGCGGCGCTGATCGCTTTCGCAACACGCTGATCGACGGAGTTGTTCGCCTCAAACGGCAGCACCTTTCTACCGGTCGTATCGAAAATCACCGCGCTGAACGGGACGCCGCGCAGTTGTTGGTCTTCATCCAACAACCAGGGAATGAGTTGATCGACCGGCGCGTTGGGGGCCGGCGATGTTTGGGCAAAAGCGGTACTAGCCAGCCATATCGCGGCGAACCAGGGAATGAAT
>JBARMF010000585.1:0-14053 GCA_049802315.1 Candidatus Udaeobacter sp. | reverse complement strand
TTTCGAAAGTCCAGAGGCAGGCAAGCAAATTCCCGCTGTCGACCGCAGAGACGTACCGCGGACGCAAAGGCTCCAGCGTGTTCAGGTCGTACCAATTAAGAAGATGGCCTTCGAAACGCTCGAGCCGACCAAGGGTTTCAAGCGTGTGGAGGTTGCGCTCTATCAGATCGTCGATGGTGATGTACCCGAAATCATTCGCCGACACGGTCGCCAGCATGGACAGCCCAATGTTCGTTGGTGACGTGCGCATGAAAATTTCCCGCGTTGGCGTTTCCTGGACATTGTCCGGAGGCAACCAAGAGGTCTGTTGTCCGACAAAATCATCGAAGTATCTCCACGTTCGTCGCGCGACCGCGCGCAGGAACCGGCGATCTTCCGATGTCAGCGTTCCCCCGCGCCAACTTTTCGCTGGCCGATTGATCACCATTACCGCCACCGGGAACAAAGCTGCTAAGAGAAGGAACGGGCCGGCAGCTATCATCACCGCAGTTCCCCACGACGCTGCGCCGACGAAAACGAGCACGCAGGCAGCGGGAATCCAAAGCCTGCTGAGAATAAATTGCAGTTGGCGACTTCTCGCGCGCCGGTGAGCGTCTGCCGCTGTCTCCCATTCCAGGAGCAGCCGATGCGACATGATTCGCCGGTAAACGACGCGCACGATCGCGTCGAGCGCCATCGCCGCATTATCCAGTAGAAATATAACCGTGAGCATGACGCGCAGAAGACGGTCGCGTGGGTCACGCCAAAATCTCGTCCCGGGTGGCGGCGGATGGACCAACAGAGCGAGGAACGCATTTAGAACCGGCCAAAACATCAGACCCGCGATGATCGCGCTCCACAGGATCGGAACAGCTGTGCAAAACCAGCCGACCAGAAGGAGGGCTATGATCGCTGGTGGCACCAGACTGCGGCGCAGATTGTCGAAGATCTTCCAGCGATTAAAAACGGAAAGCGGATTCGGCTCCATCCTGCCGCCGCCTACGGGCACGCAAGCCTTGAGCCAGTCAATGATTTGCCAGTCGCCGCGAATCCAGCGGTGCTGCCTGCTCCACCACGCGATGTAACTATTCGGGAAGACATCCAGCAACTCAATGTCCGTCGCCAGGCCTACGCGGACATAACATCCTTCAAGCAGATCATGGCTCAACAAGTGCGCCGTTGGAAATCGGCCTGATAAGAGCCGGTGAAACGTCTGCAATTCGTAAATCCCTTTGCCGTGATAACTGCCTTCTCCGAACAAATCCTGGTAAACGTCGGAGACCGCGTGCGTGTAAGGATCGATCCCGCGGGGATCAGCAAAAATACGTGAGAACCATGTGGCCGTTGCGCTCGGAAGCGACGCGCTGACGCTTGGTTGAATGATGGTGTATCCGCGCTCCACGTGGCGACCGTCTGGTGAAAGTCGCGCCTGATTTAGCGGATGCGCGAGGGTTTCAATCATCCTCCGGGCGGTGTCACGCAGCAGTTGGGTATCGGCATCCAGAGTAATGACGAAGCGAATGCCCGCGAGCTGCGCCCGATCGCCCGCCTGAAGAAATCCTTCCAGCTCGGGCGTGGATTCGCCGATAAGAAATTGATTGAGTTGCTCAAGCTTGCCGCGCTTGCGCTCCCAGCCGATCCAGCGTTGCTCACTCTCGCTCCACATGCGGCCGCGATGAAAAAGAAAGAAATGCCCCTCTCCGTGTCGGCGATTCAATTCCTCGACACCGCGTGCCACGATGTCGATATATTCTGCATCTTCCGGCATGCTCTGCCGCGGTGCGTCAGAAAAATCTGACAGGAGTGAAAAACGCAGATTCGGATCGGTGTTTCCGAGGTAATGAATTTCAAGCCGGCTGAGTTGGCTTTGGATTGCGGTCGGAGTGGTGAGCAACATCGGCACCACTACAAGCGTGCGGCAATCATCGGGAATGCCTTCCTTTTCAAAGGACATTTTAGGCAAGACCTCCGGCGGGAGCAGCGAGATCACCAAATAATTCACAATCAGCACCGCTAGTTCACTTGCGGGCAAGAGGAGCAAAAGTCCCAAGACTGCCTGCGTCACCCAGGGAACCAACTCAGCAATGAAAAGAAGAGGAGCCGCTACCAAGACGGCCAGGAGGACAAAGAGGCTTCCGAAGTAAGCGGCCGCAGCGTGGGCACGAAGCCATCGGCGTGATCTTTCCGCCATTGGTAATCTCGCGCCGGTGGCTTGCTCGAGCATCGGCCGGCCCGAGTCAATCAGGTAATAGCTGACGTGACGTGCAACTTCGTCTTGCGCGGCCTTCGCCAGCGCAAAGGCGTTATCAATAGTTTTTTGTTCCGAACATTGTGACCAGCGCGCGATTTCCTCCACAGCACTGCGGCATCGATCACGCGTCTCAAAATCCATCCGGGCGTAAACGCCAGCCGGGTCCCCGGCTAATTCGCTTTCCGCCCAGCTGACCGATTGGAAAAGTTCCCGCCATTGGATTTGTGCAAGGCGTCGACAACTATTGATTGCATTCGTTAGGGCGGTTTGCTGTACCGCCTGGTGCCGGTGTTCCTGCTGCATGACCTCGAGCAGCGGCGAACGGAGCGAACGTTCCAGCCAGCCGCTCACTACGGGGAGCGCTCCCTCGTCGTCGTAGAGATGCGCCACCAGTTCGCTCGCAAAATGCGGCGTCGGCTCCGGATACCTTTCCACGAGTTGTTCCATTATTTTGAGCAATCGCGGTGAACTGTGCCGGACGGCGGTGATAAGCCGGTTCGCCCAGAAATCGGCCTCCTCGCTTTCCCGTTGCTGTTGGTCGACTTGGATCGCGAGCGTGCGAAGACATTCGAGCAACTGCAATCGCAACATCAGCGGAAGAGCCCAAAGTTCTCCGATATCCAATGGCGTAATCGCTTGAAACGCGCCCAAGAATCTCCGGATAATTTCAGGATCCAAGGCTCCGTCGGTTTCGGCGACCATTTCCGCTGCAACCTGGTAAACCCGTGGCAACCCCGCACCGGGACCGCTGGCGATTAGAGGCAGCTTTCCATATTGTTTTTGCGGAAGACTTTTGCGAAGATCGGTCGCCTGTTCGCGAATTAGATAGGCGTTATCCAGCAGCCACTCCGCCGAAAGCGTGAAGGCGTGTTGCGCCTCATCCGACATGGTGAGACTCATGTTCGCCCACTCCAAAGCATTCTCGATTTCGACTAACCGGTGCAGAAAAGATGGCCCCCGCGGCTTTGCTGCGCGGCCGACTGCGATTGCCTGTGCAAGGCTGGCTGCCTTTTCCACGAAACGCTGACTCGAAGGCAGTTCACGACTGAGCGGTCGTGCGGTTAAATCGATAGCAAAAGGTGGTGGTGGATAAAACCCGAACGTCACCGCTTCGGCTTCGACGCCCCGTAAAATCGCCAGCACGCGCGAGGATTCGCTCGCTTCTACTTCAGCCAGAATGACTGTTTCATTCGGCAGAATCGTGTTCGTGAATCTGGCGAAGCTCGCCGAATCGACATGCTCCCGAAGCAGTTGGACTAGAATCCAGCCGACGATTGCACCTCCGAACGCGAACGCAGCGAGCAGCAAAGCTACTTCGGCGGGCCGGTTGTCCCCCAACATTCCGCAGGCCCAAAAGATAAATGCGCCAAAAATAACGCTAACGATTAAACCGACAGCCGATCCGCCGATCGCCGAAATCCCATGTTCCTCGATTCTTGGCCGGCCTTTGGTCGAGGCGTAGATCGCCGCGGCGCGACGAAACCGAGCGCGATGGAGATTCTGCAGTACGGCCCGACCAGCTCCCGCACTTTGAAAAATGCCGACGACCAAAACGCGATTGCCCTTCTTCGCCCAAAATCTCATATCAACTTTTACAGGATGTTATCGACTTGGGAACATCGACGCGATTCAAGTTCGGCGACAAGAGACTGATGCAAATCTGTTTCGGTCAGCATTCGTATGGCGGGCCAAACGTAATTAGCAGAGCCATCGCATACGCAAAGCTTTTTAGTCGCTCACATGCTGCGGTGCCGCCAAAGAGGCGACCGAATGGCCGCCAGATACGATTCAAGTGATATGAAAAAAACGATTTACCTGTTGGCTATGTTGGGGTTGTTCGCCGCGTGCGAGCAAAAGACAACGACTGTCAATCCTCCTGCCGAAAAGAAAGAAAGTAACACCACAATCGTGAACCCACCGTCAGAGAAGAAGGAAACCAAGACGGATATTAACGTCAACACTTCGCCAAACCCGTAGATACATATGCGATTCATCGAGCGCGCGTTCCCAGTGGACGGAGCGCGCGCTCGGAAACGCGAATTCCAAATCAAATAGACCAAGCTATGCGTTTTATCCTACTTTTAATCCTGCTCCTGCTAGTGATCGGTGCGCTCCCTGCGTGGCCGTATAGCACTGGCTGGGGATACTATCCGAGCGGGCTGGGTATCGTTCTTCTAGTTGTCTTGCTGGTGGTTCTGCTCCGCCGCTAGCGACCGGCAAGACGGAACAATCGTGTGGCCAGCAGAGGCAGGGATAGATTTTTTTGACTTACACCTTGTGGCGCAACGGCCTGAGTGCGTGAGTCAGTTTCTGCAAGCCCAATTCCAACCGCGTCTTCACGGTCCCAAGAGGGGCCCGCGTCGCAGCAGCAATTTCCCTGTGGCTTAATCCTTTGAAAAAAGCGAGCTCAACGGCTTCGCGTTGTAAACGAGGCAAGGCTCGAATGCTTTTTCTCAAAAACTTGCGGAGATCGTTTAACACAAATGCTTCTGCGCCGTCACGGCGGGGAGTCTGTGATTCCTGGACCACTCGTTCTTCGTAGCGCTCTCGCGCACGGGAATAAGCCTGACGCCGCCGCAACCGGTCGATCGCACGCCGCCGCGCGATGGTCACCATCCAGCCGAGTGGTTTCCCGGCCTTGGCTGAATAACGGCCGGCTTCCTCCCAAACCTGAATAAAGATTTCCTGCAGGACGTCGTCGGCTTCCGCTTCTTCATGAACAACGCCATCGATGGTGGCTCGCAGTCTTTTGCTATGCCGGCCGTACAACTCAGCAAGAGCGTCATGACGCCGCCCGGAAATGTGTTTCATCAGCACTTCATCCGGCACTGATGCGACCGCAGACTGATCCAGAGTGTCGCTAATCATATCCGACAGGGCTGCATTCGCAGCGTTGATTCAGGCAAGCGACGTTGCCGTTTGTTAGGCGAATGGTGACGCCACCGCCTCTTAACCGGGTCAGAAGCAACCGGTGATGTCGCGTAACGCCATTGATGCGGCGTAGACAGGCATCCCAACGTTGGACAGCACAGCTTGAATTTTCCTCCGGGCAAACGGCGAATGTCCACCTGTCGGCCCTTAAATTTTCTCCCGCAAAGAACACAGTCTCGCTGGTCGTCGAGCGAATTCCAGCTCCTGAAACAATCGCCTACGCGCAAAATCGAGAGCCGATCATCGAGATTGAGATGAGCGATCATATGCAACGAACAGTCTGCCCATCACATCGAAACACACAATCGGAGCGCTGGCTGATTGTGTCGTAGGACAAAATCCTACGATGCGTGAACAGGTTCAACGGTCGAAGGCTGCCGCTACAGGAACATCAAATCCAGAACCCTGCGAGGATCACCGCGTTTTTTGGGACTACGACGATGCCGTCACGAATGAAGTAATTGTCTGCGTCCAGGTTCTGCGATTTCCCTTCCGGCGTAATGACGACGCCATCGCCGATGCGCGCGTTCTTGTCGATGATAGCACGATCGATCACGCAATTTTTTCCAATGCCCATGGACGGCTGCAAGGAATCGGTTGGGCCAAGTTCAAAATAATCTGCGCCCATCACGATGCTGTTCCGGATGGTGGCGCCGCTTTGAATGACGCTGCGTATGCCAATCACGCTTCGTTCCAGGTGCGCGTCCGAAATGATGCAGCCGTCAGAAATAATCGCCTGGCGCAGCGTTGCGCCGTTAATTTTACTGCCGGGCAAAAAACGCGGATGCGTATAGATCGGAGAGTCGGGCTCGAAGAAACTATATTCTGGAACCACATCAGTTAGATCGAGATTAGCCTCGTAAAATGCGCGGATCGTTCCGATGTCTTCCCAATAACCTTTGAAGATAAACGCGCTGACGTGCCGATCTTTGATCGACGTTGGAATAATGTGTTTACCGAAATCGAACAGATCGCTCTCCAAGCATTCGATGAGCACGTTGCGATTGAAAACGTAAATGCCCATTGAGGCCTGAAATAATTCATCGTCTTCATTCGCACCGATGGCGCGGAGCAATTCGGGGCTCATCTTCATTTCCTGCACCCCAGATTCATCCGACGGTTTCTCTATGAATCCGGTGATCCGCCGATCGACGCCGCTCTGCATGATGCCAAACTCAAACACCTGATGGCGCGCCACGGGTTTCGTGGCCAATGTGATATCCGCGCCAAGCCGGATGTGCTGATGCAGCAGCGCTCTAAAATCCATCCGGTAGAGCTGGTCGCCGCTTAAGATCAGGTAATAATCGTACGGGTGCTCAAGGAAGTAGCGCATATTCTGCCTGACCGCGTCGGCAGTCCCCTGGTACCACTGCGAGCCCTCGGGCGTTTGTTGGGCGGCGAGAATGTCTACGAAGCTCCGCGAAAAATTATCGAATTTGTAGCTCGCCTGAATGTGCCGGTGTAGCGACATGCTATTGAACTGCGTGAGCAGATAAATCGAGCGCAGCCCCGAGTTAAGACAGTTGCTAATAGAAATATCGACGATCCGATATTTGCCTCCGATCGGCACCGCGGGTTTGGCGCGATCTTTCGTCAACGGAAACAAACGCGTGCCTGCGCCGCCGCCCATGATGATGCCGAGCGTTCGCTGCAATGTGCCCGGCGGCAACGCCCCGGGCGTCTTCTCAGTTGCACTTTGCAGAAGCGTTTTGCCGTCCCCCTGAGCTCGCATTCGAACAATGAATAACCCAGCATCTACGCTTTTGCGGCAAATTTTTTGAAGTCGCACAATGCGCAGGGGCCTCACTGTTGCGGGTGAGAACGGGCGCAACTACAGTCCACAACCATGTGTGGAATTGTTGGCTACGTCGGGCGTGCGCAGGCGACGCCGATTTTACTGGACGGATTGCGCCGCCTTGAATATCGAGGCTACGATTCAGCAGGACTTGCTCTCGTCGATGGCGGACAGCTCGACACACGCAAATGCGCGGGACGCATCGCCGCGCTCACAAAATTAGTCAAAAAGCAACCCATATCGGGTTCGTTAGGCATTAGCCACACGCGATGGGCGACGCATGGCGGGGTGAACGACGAAAACGCGCATCCACATTTTGACGCGAGCGGGAAACTGGCGCTGGTTCACAATGGCGTCATCGAGAATTACCAGGCGCTTAAAGATGAACTCGTCCGTAGTGGCGATACGGAGTTTCGCTCCGACACTGATACGGAGGTGCTCGCGCATCTGATCGGGAAATTGTACGATGATTCGTGCGCCAGCACGGTGGACGCGGCCGGAAAGAAGGTCCGGCTTTTCGATGCTGTTCGCGCTGCACTTCGGCAAGTGATCGGCACGTACGGCATCGCTCTGGTTCACGCAGATGTGCCGGATTTCATGATCGGCGCGCGCCGTGGAAGTCCGCTCGTGCTCGGAGTAGGAAACGGTGAAAATTTTCTGGCCAGTGATGTAAGCGCGATCGTCGCTTACACGCGCGATGCAGTTTATTTAAATGACTTCGATGTTGTCGCGGTCGGACCCGATAAATTCGAAATTAGTTCGCTCGCTGGCGATAGCACCGAGCATCCGGTCAGCAAAGTCGATTTCACAGCGGAAGATGTCGGCAAAGGGGATTATCCCCACTACATGCTCAAGGAAATCTTTGAGCAACCGGATACGGTTCGAGACGCGATGCGCGGGCGCCTCAATACTGAGGAATCCACGGCAAAATTGGGCGGGCTGAACATGGTGCCGTCGCAATTGCGCGATGTCGGGCGAATCGTTCTCACCGGATGCGGCACCGCACTACACGCCGCGAGAGTCGGCGAATATTTAATTGAGCGCATGGCGAGCATCCCAACTGAAGTGGATTACGCCAGTGAGTTTCGCCATCGCAACACGCCAATGACTCCCGAGACGTTGGTCTTCGCCATCAGCCAGAGCGGCGAAACTGCGGACACGCTCGGCGCATTGCGCGAGAGCAGACGCAAAGGTTTTCGGACCCTTGGAATTTGCAACAATGTCGCAAGCACGATCGCGCGTGAAAGCGATGGCGGCGTTTACATGCACGCAGGGCCTGAAATTGGCGTGGCGGCCACCAAATCGTTTACCTCACAACTCACTATCCTTACGCTGCTCGCATTGCTCTTCGGACGCATGCGAAATCTCGCCACGGCGGGAGGGACGCAAGTGATCGAGGCGCTACAGGCGTTGCCCGACCAGATTGAAACGGTCTTAGAGCTGAACGATCACGTAAAGGAAATCGCTGGCAGATATGCGGATGCGAACGGTTTCCTGTTTTTTGGCCGGCAGTTCAATTTCCCGATTGCTCTCGAAGGCGCGCTCAAGATGAAGGAGATCACGTACCTTTTTGCCGAAGGCCATCCCAGCGCGGAGCTCAAGCACGGTATCATTGCACTGATCCGACCTGATTTGCCCTCGGTCTTCATTGCACCTGATGATTCGGTTTTTTCAAAAAACCTGAATAACATTGAGCAAGTGAAAGCTCGCAAAGGACCGATCATCGCGGTGACCAGCGGCAACTGCATGAAGCATCTCAAAGGTATCGCTGACGACGTCATCGTGCTCCCGGAAGCGCCTGATTACGTGATGCCGATTCTCGCCGTCATTCCACTCCAGCTTCTGGCGTATCATGTCGCTGTCGCACTCGGCCGCGACGTCGATAAACCGCGTAACCTCGCCAAGAGCGTGACCGTAGAGTGATTGCCGCCTAACGAGGCGGCAAAACGCACAACGCCGATTCATCGGCGCATGATATGAATGGCAAGAATGCGGCTTTGATGCCGCGCCAGCAAATAATCGACAAAATCGCCGATGATTGAGTTCGGCTTATTGCCGAGCTTTGTCACTACGCGGCAAATCAATGTTCTGCTGCGCGCGTGCCACTCCAGGTTGATCGCCCCATGAACATCGCGAGCACTATGTATTTTCGCCCACCCATGCGGACGGCCCGGCTGCTTATGCCAGACTTTGATAAAACCAAACTTTTTCTCCAGTTGCGAATCGCTCATGATCTTGTTGCGCAACGATCCGGTCCCGGTCGCGATTACCTGAATTACGGTCTGCATTCCACTGCTTAGGTTCAGCAGGAAAACAGTTCTTTTGCAATTCTTGTTTAATTCCGCGCGTAATCGAAGGGGCTGTTCCCATAGCGCCAAAGGCGCACACTCATGTCCAAGCCTGGGGGAGCGCCCCAGGATTTCCGAAAATCAGATAGGACGAGCGCTGATAGCGCGATTCATCTTTGTATGAGTTCCAGAAAGTGGATCGCGCCTTCAGCGCTTCGAGATCTGGGCAATCGATGACTTGGGGCGGTGTCCAGGCTAAAGCCGACGTCGCGCCTTTGGCGCTAGCACGAAGACAGGATTGTCTGCGTCACGAGACCAGCGAGCGATACATCAGGTGAACGTCGACGTATCCTTTAGCGGGATGACGAAAAGCACTCGCCAACGTGCCAACAATTTCAAACCCGAGGTCCTGCCATAGACGGATCGCAGCGGTATTCGTGGAAATCACATAATTGAATTGCATCGCGCGAAAACCGAGGCGGCGCGCTTCGCTCAAGCAATGCTCGGCCATCGCGCGACCGAGTCCCAGCCCTCGAGCGCTCGCTGAGACCATGAATCCTGCGTTGGCGACGTGCGACCCGCCACCCGATTGATTAGGCCGCAATATGTAGGTGCCAGCTATGACGTGATTCGGGTTTACTGTAGGGGACGGCGTTGCCGTCCCAGGGAAGCTGTCAGCTTCCCCTACAGATTCGCGGTCAATTTCCGCCACGTACGTGTGCGTGCCGGGCGCAAACCAGTACGCCAGTGCATCCTCCCGCGAGATGTTCGGATCCAACGCATACGTATCCCCTGCTGCAACGACCTCGTGGAAAATGTTCCAAACCGTGTCACGATCAACATCGGTAGCCGGGCGAATTTTCATTACTGCTGACGAAAGTAGACCAACCAATTCGGTTGGTGCAGCGTGTGCTTAGCAGTGCAATCAACCGGGTTTCACCCAACCGGGTTTCACTCGTAACCCAAGTTCGGCGGCTTGCGCCTTTATCATCGTGTTCGAAACGTCACTGGAACTGTCGCTTGCCATCCCTGGCTGGGAGCAGACTTCCATTGCCGAAGCGTTTTTATCGCGGCCTGATCGAAGTACGGGTTTCCTGTCGATGAGACGATCCGAATATCTGTAACGTTTCCCTGCCCATCAAAAGTTAAACGGAAACGACCGGTCCCCGTCTGCCCCGGCAGAGATTGGCCTGGCGGAAATGAGGGCGCGGGCGCATAGAGCAATCGCGGCTTCGGCGTCGCGTGCGGTGTCGGGCTTATTTGTGCCACTTGCGTCCAGCGTGCCTCAGTATCGGGCTTAATTCGAGACAAGACCGAGTGCAATTCAGCGACAGGGCGCGCAATGGTTTTTTCGCCCGCGGACGTGATGATGCCAACAACATCGCCATTCTCATTTACGATCGGAGATCCAGCCGAACTTGCGGCGATTGCCCCCGCAATTTCTAATCGCTCGGACGAATGCGCAGTGATGGTTGCTTCGCGCGCGCTCCCTTCGTTTCCCGCCAGCGAGCTGCCGACCACAGCGACCTTTGTACCCGTCGAGAGCTCGCCGTTTTTGGTCAGGTCAAGAAACCTCAAAAGCTTTTGGGGCTTGATGTCGGCCTTGAGCACCGCCAAATCCGGCGCCTTCGAAACGGTAAGAACTCCGTCCACATTGTAAATTCCGCCATCCCCCGTCTTCGCAACGGCATTAACGCCGCCTTCGATTGCATGTGCAGTGGTAACAAATCTGCCGTCCGCCGAAATAAAAAAACCGCTCTCCGTCCGCAGCAAATTCCCTTTTGAATCGAATGTGGTCACCCAAATCACCGAAGGCCGGACCTTCGCTTCGAGATTTCCTAATTCGGACGATGACGTTTGGCCGGGAGCCGCTTGAGGAGACTGACTCAGCAGCGCGGCCTTCGGTGATTGGCCTGCCGTGATCGGCGGCGGCGATTGCGTTTGCTGCGCCAGTAATGATTCACCGAGAAGGTGAGTCGCCGCATACACCGCAGTTACAAAGACGGCAATGCAAAACGCATATCGGTGGGAGAGCAGAACGTGTCTCATCGCAATCTACAGCATTACAGTGTGGAATACGGATGCCAGTTTAATCAAGCCGGCAAAATTTAAACAAGGAACGACGGCTTCCCAGCGGTCGTGCTCCCGTCGACGGTTAGGAAACCGTCGCTCCTCGAAGTGAAGCAGTCTCGCTCTAGTGCCGCTTGAAATACTGAACCGCGCGTTCGTGTTTCTTCGCCGCAGCCTTGCTGCTGAAGGTGCCGAGATTTTTTCGTTTGCCCGTTCTGGAATCTTTCTTGCGGGAATACAGCCGGTACTTGCCAGACTTCAGTTTCCTAATCATAAAGGACGGCCCTCACCTTCATCCTTTTCCCGACGGAAAGAAGTGGACTGCACGGTTTCAGGGGAGCGCGGGCGCTGTGTCACGCGCCTCGCGGGACACGCCTTCCTGCTTTTCGGCGAGGGCGCCGAAAAGAGCGGGCGAGGCGCCCGCGCTCCCCAGCAAAATTCCCTCGGCGCTTTCGTAACGGCAACGCGGATCTTACGCACCTTCTTCAGGACCTAACCAGAATTAGACCGCATTTTGCAGTCTATTTCGAGACGTCGCTTTGAATAAAAGCACGAGCAGCGCAGTGAGAATTACAAGATTCGTCGCCAGATGGCTTGGGAAACTCCAGTGTTGGCTGGCATGACCGAAACAGCCGCAGGTGATGTCGAGCCCGCGAACTTTTGCCGTAATGATGCCGAGGGTGAACACGACAATGGACGCACTCAAAATCGACAGCGCGCCACGATATAAAAAGCGAAACACAACCCCGAGCGCACAGGAAATTTCCAACCACGGAAGATAAAACGCGAGCGCAACACTGACGGGCCATGGCACAATTTTGAAATTGTCGATGTCGCTGGCGAATTCAGCGGGATTTGCGAGCGACAGCTCGCGAAGATCGGCGAAAGCGTTGGCAACGCGCAGATGCTGAAGGTCAGCAACCAAGTGATCCAAATCGAGGATCTTCGTGATCCCCGCGAAAATAAAGATTCCGGCGACGACGAAGTCGAGGATTCGCCAGAGAAAACGCCCAACGTCCAACGCTGAACGCTCAACGCCCAATGTTGAATGTTCTGACCGTTCGACGTTGGGCGTTGGGCGTTGAGCGTTCGATGTTTGCTTCATCTGTTCTTTTTCTTGAGCCACGCTTCCCACCCGCCTTCGAGCACAAAGACGTCAGAGAGCTGCGCTTCCTTGCGCAGGCGATGGGCAACTTCCCGGCTGGCGTTACAGCTCAGGCTACTGCAATAGACGATGACTTTTTTGCCGGGCGCCCAACCCGCCAGAAATTGCGGCAGCAATTCATTCCATCGGTCTTCATTCAACGAAATCGCGCCGGGAACGTGATCTTTCGCGAAGTCATCGTCCGGTCGAGCATCTACCCAAATCGCAGTGCCGTCCCATTCGCGGGCCTGCTCTACGGTGACCATTTCCGACGGCGCAATGGCTGAACGCCACGAAATCTTGTCGCGAAAATAAATCGCCTCGCCGGCTGCAGGCAGAAGCGCCAAGGCTGCCAGAATAACAGCCTGCCCGACCAGCGAGGATTTCACTTACTTATTGAACTTGCGGTGCGTTGGTGACCCGAGCAGTGGCGTAAAAGACTTTTTGTGAATCCTCAGGCTGAATCGTCAGCATCGACGCGACCACTTTGCTCGTGTCCTGTGGTTTGACGTCGATTTTGAACTCGCCTTTACCAGCTTCCTGCACCTTGGCTTCAAAATCCGGCGTGGAAGACGTGACCTTTAGGTGTTTGACCGTAAAATCTTTCCCGACTTTTACATTAATCGTCTTTGTGTCCGGCTTGTCGCCCTGTTTCCAAAACACGAAATTCGGGGTGATCTCAAGTTGCTGCGGGATTTCGGCCTTAAGCGTAAGGACTGTTTTTTGATTTGTGGCCTCGTCCGTCTCCACCGTTACGGTTTTGACCTGAGTGCCGGTACGATCGCCGATATTGAATGTGGCAGTGATCTCGCCTTTTTCTCCGGGCGGCACTTCTTCCTTCTGGCTTTGCGCAGTGGTGCAACCGCACGAAGCGTGAACAGATTTAAAGTGCACCGGCGTCTTGCCGGTGTTCTCGTACTTGAAATGGCCGACCGCCTGTTTGTCGGTGGCGGCGGGATGCAGCTCGACCGAGGTCTGCTCCCATTTTAGCTGGGCGCGCGCGCTTAGGCACATGATCATTGACAGGGTGAAAGCGAAGATTGGTGTTTTCATTTTTTGGAGTAGAAGCGCGTAATATAATCAGCAACTGCCTCTCGCCAAGCGCGAGATGACGTGCCCGTCAATTCCGTATATTTGCCGGTGGATAGCACGGAATAAACAGGGCGGCGCGCAACCCAGGGCGCCTGACTGCCGGAGCCTCGGCGAAGGCGGGTCATATCACTCAACTTAAGCGCGCCGACGGTTCTCCCCTTCAGAGAAATACCGGCGTCACGGCAGCAATCCAGCGCCCATTGCGCGTATTCCTGCCAGGTGCATTTGCCGGCATTTGCGAAATGCAAAATGCCGCCTGGGACGCCGCGATCAAAAAATTGCGGCAACATGTTGGCAATATCATGCGTGTATGTGGGCGTAGAAAATTTGTCCGATATGGCATCGATTTTTTCATCTTGTTGCGCGCGCTTGATCATGGCGTCGACGAAACTTGGCCGGTCAGGGCCAAATACCCAGGACACCCGCACAACAAGATGTGCATCTCCAGCTGCAAGCACGTTCTTTTCTCCGGCAAGCTTCGATTCGCCGTAAGCGCTGATCGG
>JBARMF010000584.1:0-1589 GCA_049802315.1 Candidatus Udaeobacter sp. | reverse complement strand
GGCCAGCAGCCCGCGGCGAGACAAAGCATAACGAGCCCCGAGATGCGCCCCGTCGCCTCTCCGGCAGGGTTTAACTCGGAACCGAATAGAAGCCGCGCCAAGAGCGATGGCGCGACGACCAGCCCAGCCCCGGTCAGGACTTCAAGCCCCGACGCAGCGCGCACCCAAAGTGTCGCCAAAGGCGCCCCTCCCGGTTTCATGGTCGTCTCCCCCTCCCGGCCATAAATGCAAGCGCGATGGGTTCAGGCCGACCTAAGAGCATTTCCCGTCGAACGGCGACCGCGTACCGATCCTTCCAGGCGATCTACGCACAAGTTGGTTCGTCGGCTTGGCATTTGACGCCAAAATGTCTATGCGGCTTGATGCAGCCTGAATCACTAGGTTGGATAGCGCGATGTCTGCCGCGATTCCCTTGATACGTGGTTTCGCGCTGTTGCCCACGTTGCACTGGCTCGCCGACGAAGGCGTCTCAATCGAACGCACGCTCGCGGAGGTTGACCTGTCGCTCAGCCCGATTACCCACCCCTTCCGTCCGATACCTTTGGCGCACGCCGCCGCTCTGCTTCGGAACGCTGCGCGGGAACACGGGCCAGACCTTCCTTGCCGTATTGTTTCAAAGACGAGCAGCCTTGAGATCGCAATGCTAGGAAAGGTTGCTCTTGGCGCTCGAACGCCGGGGGAAGCCCTTGCGAGGATCGTGGCCGCGCTTCCGTACTATTGCTCGCACGAGCAGGTGTCGTTCCAGAGGAAGCCCAGCCAATATGTCGTGCGAGAGTTCTTTGCCCACAAGTTCGATCCTGAGACCCAGCATACGCTGTTGCAGTACGCCGCGGCGATGATCGATCGCATACTCAGCATGGCGGGCAGTCCGCCGCCTCGATTTGCGAAGATCGAAATTCCTCCGCATCCCGTGCACAAGGTGGAGCACCTTCGGCGCTGGTTCGGCGATCGGGTGATCGAAACGAAGTCACGTGGAATCACGGTCCTAGTCGAAGACCAGGTCATGGAGCGCGCCTTTGGCAGGATGGCAAGAGATCGTCTCAATCCGAGAGCGCTCGACAGCGGGCCTTCGCTGCGCGGCGGCGAGACGTTCTCGGATTCGGTGAAGGCCTTCCTGAACTTGATGGTCGAAAATGACGAAGCGCTGAACATGAAGCGCGTGGTCGCCGCTGCGGGAATGAGCGCGCGCACTTTTCAGCGCCAACTGAAGGAAGAAGGCGCGAGCTTTTCGGACCTGCTCGCCGATGTACGACAGAGTGAAACGCTCAAGCGGCTTAAGGAGCGAAATCTCACAATCGCCGCCATCGCGACGGATCTAGGCTATTCCGATCAGGCCGCCTTCACGCGGGCGTTCCGGCGATGGACGGGAGTGTCGCCGAGTCGATTCCGCGCGACGCCTGGTTGAAGTCTAGATGACGGCTGGTTGAAGTCTAGATATAGACCATCTCGTCTCACGCAACTCGGCCTCACGGCAGCGTCCCGTTTTATTTGACCCTCCCGGCAAATCGTGATTTGTCGCGGCCCACGCACCAAATATACCGATCTTCCTAAGAGTACGCCCCCCATAATGCGGCCCGAACGATATAACG
>JBARMF010000583.1:0-4531 GCA_049802315.1 Candidatus Udaeobacter sp. | reverse complement strand
GGCTATGCTCCTTCGTCGCGCCTTGCCGGCCACCCGCCAGAGCTTAGCGCACCTATTCCCTATTTATGAGATGGGTTCTAAGGGAGTTCTACCTCTTCTTGGTTTTGCGTGTGGGCTTCCCCTTGCGCTTCGTCTTTGCCATCTTTCGTAGCTCGCTTTCGCTCATCGAACTCGCCATTTGGCGTGATGCACCTTTAAGCGATGACTTCGACTTCTTGCCGCGCTTCGCCGCAAGCGCAGCGCCGGCTGCCATTTGTTGTTTCTTTGATTTTGCAGGCATACAAAATGATTTCGCGCCTAACGAGCATTTCGGTTCTATGAGTTGATCTCAAGAACCAGCGCGAATGAACGCGGGTCCACAGTGGAAGCACGCTCCCATTAACACCTCGCTTCAGCGAGGTGATCGCCGGCACGTGAACAGAAACCGCTTTAGCGGTTTTTCTCAACACTGAGGCAAACCGCTGAAGCGGTTCACGATTGTATAGTTTTCCAGCAGCACTCCGTCAAAGCTAGTGAGAAGCTTTGTGCCAGAAGAAGTAAGCTGGCACGCCAGTCAACACGATGAGAATTCCAATTCCTGACGTCGCCGGCGCGAGCCATGCAAGATCAATGGTCAACAGTGCCGACAACACGATCGAGATGATCGGGACAATTGGATAACCCCACGTTCGATATGGCCTCTCAGCATTCGGCTTTTTGCGTCGCAAGACAATGACCGCGACCACCATCAGAAGGTAAAATACCAAATCTGCCGAGACGATGTATTCGAGCAGTTGATTGTAAACGTTTCCGTAAGTCATCTGATGTGTCGCAGCATTGGTTGTAACCGTGCGCGGCAAAACCAGGAGGGCCGTCCAAATTCCCTGTGCCACGAGTGCTGCCGCGGGAACACGAAATCGGTTTGTGGTTGCAATCTTTCGGAAGAACAAACCATCACGCGCCATGGCATAATAAACCCGTGCACCAGCGAGAATCAGCCCGTTGTCACAACCGAAGGTAGAGATCATGATCGCTGCGGCCATGCACATCGCTCCGGGCCGGCCGAAAACGGTGTCCATCATTGCTACGGCTACGCGGTTGTGTGGCGCGTGCTGGATTTCCGGAAACGGGAGCACTGCCAGATAAGCAACGTTAGCCAGCAAATAAAGTACGACCACAACCGCGCACCCTCCCACAAGCGCGCGTACGAGATTTTTGCCCGGATCGCGCACTTCGCTGCCGATAAATGTCACGTTAGTCCATGCCGTCTGCGCGAAGAGCGGGCCGACCATTGACCTGCCAAAAAGCAGAGTAAGGGCAAGCGTGCCGGTAACAGCGAAGCCCGGCTGCGCCGCCTGCGGATTCCAGCCATTGGCCCAGGAGTCCCACCACGCCGAGTTCAGCGCGGCAGAATTGGCTTTCCAGCCTAACGACAAACCTATCACGACGACTGCAGTCAGCGCCGCGGTCTTTGCAAAAGTGAATGTGTTTTGGACAATTTTGCCTATCTCGAGCCCGCGCGTGTTCGTCCACGTCAGAAGCGCGATCAATGCTATCGCCACTAGTTGTTCCGTGGATAAACTGACCGCGTAACCGCCTAACGAGATTGGGAAGATCAGATATTTATCGGGTGAAACTGATGTGGCAAAAACGCCAAGAAACTTCGCGAACGCAATCGCTACCGCTGCGATCGTTCCTGTTTGCACCACGAGAAACAACGTCCAACCATACAAAAATCCGATGGGCGAACCGAATGCTTCGCGGAGAAAAACATAAACACCGCCTGCTCGCGGCATCATCGTCGCCAGCTCCGAACAACACAGCGCGCCTGTTATCGTCAGCAAGCCAGCGAACGCCCATGCGAGTAACAACCATCCCGGCGCGCCACTCAATCGCGATGACTCCGCTGACACGATGAAGATGCCCGACCCGATCATCGAGCCGATGACAATCATGGTGGCGTCGATCGGACCAAGCACGCGGACGAGGCTGGCGCTCTCGCGCTGATTGTTGATCTTATCGTTCACAGCGGAGTCAGTCGATCCTGTCATGTTGAGAGAAGCGAAACATCTCTGGCTATTTCGCGCGGTCCCGTCCGGAAAGTGATCTGAGATTCTTCGCTTCGCTCAGAATGACAATGCTTTTGTTATCGCGAAGTCTGCGGCGCGCTGATTCTGACGCCTTCTTGCTCGAGTCGTGTTCGCAATAAGCGGACGAACTCAACGGCGCGAGGTGTATCGCCGTGAACACAGATTGTGTCGCCGCGCACCTCGACATCCTGGCCTTCGATTGAACGCACCTTGCCTTCGTGCAACATCCGCAATACACGCTCGGCTGCTTGCTTCGGGTCGTGAAGCAGTGCGTCGGGTCGGGTGCGCGGAACGAGCCAGCCGTCATTCAAATAATTACGATCAGCGAAAATCTCGCGCGCGACTTGCAAACCACGAGCCTCGCACGCACGCGCAAGCTCGCTTTTGTCCGGCGCGAACAGAATCAATTTCGGATCGATCGATTCCACGGCGCGCGCGATTGCATCGGCGAGTTTCGCATCACGCACGGCCATGTTGTACAGGGCACCGTGCGGCTTGACGTGATTCGGTTGCACATCCAATGCCGAAGCGATCGCTTGAAAAACTCCAAGTTGATAAACCACCGCATCGAACACTTCTTCGCCGGGTATCGTCAGCTCCTTGCGTCCGAAATTCTCGCGATCGAAAAAACTCGGATGCGCTCCGACAGCTACCTGCTGCTGCTTCGCCGCGGAAATGGCAGCGTGCATCGTATCGGAATCGCCTGCGTGAAAACCGGTCGCGATGTTCGCCGAGCTGATCAGTTCGAACAGCTCTGCGTCGTGTCCTGAGCCTTCGCCGAGGTCCGCGTTCAGATCGATAGATAAGTTCATGCTCTTTGGAGACTCAGGCCGATGCGGAAACGCTCCAAGTCACGCTCGCGTTCCATTAACAGCCGATGCGCATCTTGTAGCGACACTTCGGAAAAACGAACGCGATCACCGGCACGAAGCTGCGCCGCAACGCCAAGATCGACCGTGATCACGTGAGCTATTTTTGGGTAACCGCCGATGGTTTGGCAATCTCCCAAAAGCAAAATCGGTTTGCCGCCTGGTGGAACCTGGATTGTGCCGGGCGCGACTGCTTCCGAAATAAGATCGGTTTCGTCCTCGCGTTTTAGTTCCGGACCATCGAGGCGTACACCCATGCGATCGGAATCAGGTGAAACGCTGAATGGTTCGCTAGTTAAGCGTTGAAGCGTTGAAGCGTTGAAGCGGGTCCAATCCATGCCGCGAACGAAATGCAAACTCGGCTGGCCGCTTGCCGGGCTCGCCCAATCGTGAGGTGCGCTCCAAGAGGAAATTCTTACAGCTGGCGGCGACTTGTCCGCCGTAGTTTTAGCGAAGGCGGATGACTCCGCTTGACGAGCAAGCAGTAGAACGTCGCCATCACGCAAAGCGCGCCCTTCGAATCCACCGAAATTGGCGCGCAAATCGGTCGAGCGACTACCAAGAACGACCGGCACATCGATTCCACCCGAAATCGCGAGCCAGCATCGGCAGCCAATTTGAACGCGACTAAATTTCAATTCGTCACCAGCTTGCAAATGCGCGACATGCCCGGCCGGCAATACCCGTGATCCAATCTGGACATCGAATTCGCCACCGCACCAGGCAACGATTCGCTCGTCTTCAAACTGCAACTGCAAACCGCCGAGCGTGATTTCGAGTCCGGCCGCGCCTTCATCATTTCCAACCAGCAGGTTCGCGACACGCAACGCAAACGAATCGAGCGCGCCGCTGGTCGAAACGCCAAACTGGCGGAAGCCCGTGCGGCCTAGATCTTGCACTGACGTTAGAAATCCTGCGCGGGTTACAACTGCATTCATCGCATTGTCATCCTGAATGGAGTGAAGGATCTCTGTTATTGATCTTGGCGGCGCTAAGCTAACAATCAGAGATGTTTCGCTTCGCTCAACATGACAGGATGCACGCTTCAACCCTTCACCGATTCCTTCGCCGCCGTAGCGTCGGCGAAGGCGGCAAACTCCTTCCGTGTAATTGCGCGAAAGCGTATGCGATCACCCGGACACAGAAGCGTCGGCGGATCTTTGGTCGGATCGAAAAGCTTTAGCGGAGTCCGGCCGATCAAGTTCCATCCGCCCGGAGAACGCAACGGATAGATTCCGGTTTGCGCACCGCCGATCCCAACCGAACCGGGAGGAATTTCTTTGCGCGGTATATCGCGGCGGGGCGTCGCCAACTTCTTCGGCAACCCTGCCAGAAATGTAAAACCAGGAACGAAGCCAATGCATGCCACGCGGTATTCGCGTGTGCTATGAAGATCCACGATTTCGCGCTCGGAAAGTTTTGTGTGTTCAGCTACGCGATCCAGGTCGATCCCAAATTCCGGATCATAACAGACGGGAATTTCGATCAAACGCGGACCACGCGCTGCGGTCTGGCGGCGATGACGTCTGGAAACAGGAATGATCGCGCTCCGAATTCTTGTCGTCAGCTTGTCAAACACCCCATTGGCTGCGC
>JBARMF010000582.1:0-1552 GCA_049802315.1 Candidatus Udaeobacter sp. | reverse complement strand
GGCTATGGCATCCTTGTACGCGGTGGCTCGACTGGTCCATCGGTTGGCTCCTGCGGATGACGCATGAATGCGCGGGTGCGGCCCCTTCCCTTTGCACCAACCAAATGACCTAAAGGAAAAAGATATGGAACCAACGATCACGCAAAACAGCACGCTTTATTTCGCGCATCATAAAGCCTCAAAACGCCGCGCCGCGCTTTTCCGACAACTTCGCACTGCAGCCAGCAAGCAGCGCCCGGATGTTCGACGACAGCTGACCTTCGACAACTTATTCATCGGACGACGACTTCATCGGGACAATGGTCGCTGAGCCGCTTCATTCATTGCCATCATGGATCCCCTGGTTTTCGTGAGTTCACAGAACGAAGAAAATCCGGGACAAGTTCAACAGTTACTGTGTGATGGTCGAAGGGAAGATGGCACCACCGGTCCGGCGTGAGGGGCACGTTGAAGGCATTCTGCTACAAGGTTAACGGCACATGCATCTAATCCAATTCCGCGAAATAATCCGAGATGCCGAGGTCGCGTATGCAATTCATCCTGTCCTGCGCAAGTAACTCCTAACTGTGGAAGACACGACCAAAACCCTAATCGCATGCGGCGTGCCGCGGGCTGCTAACGTGGTCGGATTACGAGTGCCTGGATATGACCGTGCTATTTTAACAGAGCGCAAGAGTGTCGCTAATGGAGAGAGCGCTCCGGCTGTCCAAACTGCAATCCCTCGTGGATAACCCAGCGTGGAAAAGTAATTGATGGCTGTGAGACACTCAAAAAGGAACGGCTTGACCCCCAACCGCGGTAGACGTGGCGCGATTTCTCCGACTCCGAAGAGCGCAATGACGCGATCGGTCGCGGCCCGATCCTCGGATCAGGAAGTGATGCGACATCTGTCGCGCTCTCAGATTTTCAAAGATTACGAACGGGCTTTCAGCGAAGCCATGGGCTTGCCGCTTAATATTCGAGGACGCGATTCATGGTCGCCTTCGCGTCATGGCAAAACGGATCACGATTCATTTGCCGCGATCCTGGCTCGTTTCAACAAGGCTCGCGCTGCATGCCTAAAGGCCCAAACCGATGCATCCCGAGAACCGGACTCGGCGACGCGCACCGTGACTTGGTTTGCGGGACTCTCCGAAAGCGCGGTGCCATTGTATGTGGGTGACCACATTCTCGGTTTTCTCGAGACGGGCGAAGTGATGCTGAAGAATCCGACAAAGAAACACTTCGCAACGATCACCCGGCAGCTCCGGGCGTGGGGCTACAAGGCGGATTGGAAGCAACTTGAGCGGGCTTATTTTCGGTCGTCCGTTCTATCGCCGAAACGATATCGCGCGATGCTCCGGCTACTAAACATTTTCGCGCAGCACCTTTCGATCTTGTCGAATCAACTGGTAGTGCGGCGGGAAAAGGATGAGCCCACGAATATGGCGCGAGCGCGACAATTTATCGAGGACCATCAAGCGGAGCCGCTGTCGCTCGGGCGGATCGCCCAAGTGGCTAACATCAGCAGGCATTACTTTTGCAAGATGTTCAAGAAAGCGACCGGGATGAA
>JBARMF010000581.1:0-3900 GCA_049802315.1 Candidatus Udaeobacter sp. | reverse complement strand
GGATTGTTCACCACGGCGGTGCCGGTTAGTGCCGCATTCTTGAGCCAGGCACGATAAAACGGCACGTCCTGTGAAATTCGATCGATCACCACATCGTATCCGCACGGTTCGCCCTGAATCACTTTGTCGATCTTCACAAACTCCGCCGCAATGTCTTTGCCGCCGGTTTTTTGATTCACCCGATCGACAAATGCGGGCGGAAAACTCTGTTCCTGTCCGAAAAGTATTCCGATTTTTTTCATAGGTTATTACGTGTTTCCGAGCGGAGCGAAGCGTAGTCGAGGACTCCCGTGGAGTCACCTTTGCGTAACACCGCGGGATCCCTCGACTCCGCTCGGGATGACGAAGAAACGCGCGGTGTGGACTCTCATTGTCACCGCGGCTACAAGCCTGATGCACTTCGCGAGGAGCGCAATGAAGCCGTTTTAAAGGCTTTGTCCAGAGGGTCTGTTTGAATCGACCCGCCCAAGCAATAAGGTAGACCATGGTCAAGAAATTACTGCACACGCGCTATCGCGTGCATGACTTGGAAAAGACGACTTCGTTCTACAAAGACGTCCTGGGGCTTCAGGAGGTTCGTCGCCATACCTCCGGACGCGGGTCACAACTCGTCTTCCTGAAAGCACCAGGCAGCGATGAGGAAATTGAAATATGCAAGTTCGACGGGAGCGGTCCGATTGTCGTCGGCCCCGATCTGACGCATCTCGCATTTGAAGTCGACGATTTGGACAAATTCGCCACACACGCCGCGGCAAAAGGTCATCCCTTGTCGGACGGACCACATTCGACGAACAACGGTAGAATTGCTTTCATTGACGCGCCCGAAGGCTACGAGGTCGAACTCATCGAACACGGTAAGAAATGACGCCAACGGTCATTCCGAGCGGAGCGCAGCGGAGTCGAGGAATCCCGATGCGTTGCCCTTGCGTTCTGCCACGAGATCCCTCGACTTCGCTCGGGATGACAGAACTGAGAGCACTTGCGCAGGCGATCGTTTTGTCCGTAATTTCCCGTCCATGATTTTGCGCAATCGAGTTTGGTTCCTTTGCGCACTTATACTGAGCTCGGCGCTGGGCGCGTTGGCGCAGGACGTCGTTGATTCTGATATTGTCCCGCCAAGCGGTGTTAACGGGCCTGTTAGGAAAGCAAAGGCCGTCACGCAAAAAAGTGCGGATGACGAGACCGAATCCGATGCGCCGAAAGCGAAGCGATCAAAGTCGGGCCATACCGGATCGCACCGGGCCCGCGCAAAATCGAAAGAAGAGCCGGACACAATTGCCGCGCCTACCGAGTTCACGCCTGAGGGCATACCGAAGACCAGCGCGGCTTCAGTGATCGTCGTGGACGCCAATAGCGGCAGGATATTGTACGAAAAAAACGCCGATCAGGTACGACAAGCGGCGAGCACGCAAAAATTGCTGACCGCGCTGATTGTGGCAGAAACGGGTTTTCTCGATCGGCCAGTGACGGTGCAATCGGTGGATACAATGTGTGACCCCGTGAAGTTGGGAATCAAATCGGGCGAGACTTATCAGCGAATAGATCTTTTACGTGCCTTGTTGGTGAAAAGCCCCAATGACGTTGCACGGTGTCTGGCGCGAGACAACGCCGGGAGCATCGAGGCATTTGCCCAGGTGATGAATAGACGCGCAGTGCAACTCGGAGCTGTGCATTCGCACTTTGTGAATCCGAATGGTTTGCCGATCCCGGGACAATATTCGAGCGCCCGAGATCTGTCGCTCATTGCGCGCGCTGCTTACGCCAATCCGACCATCCGCTCCATTGTTTGTCTTCCTCAGCTCGTCTTCCGTTATTCGAATGGACGCACGCGCGAGCTTGAAAACACAAACAAACTTTTACGACGGGTGTCTTATTGCAACGGCATGAAAACCGGTTACACCGACGGTGCGGGCAAATGCCTGATCGCAAGCGGAACGCGTCCCGGCAAAGATGTAATCGCTGTTGTGCTGGGCGACAGCTCCAGCAAGATCTGGCGCGATGCCTCCGCGCTGCTTTCGTGGGGCCTGTTGCTGTAACAGCCGACGACGGGATTCGAACCCGTGACCTACGGTTTACGAAACCGTTGCTCTACCAACTGAGCTACGTCGGCGGGAAGCGGGCAAAACATTGCATCCAGCGGCAGTTCACACAAGCGCGCACTGTACCCGCTTCGCTGTGCGAAGCGATAGGACGCAGGGCTTAACAGGCTATACGAAAGCTGCGACGCTGAGCAAACGCGTCTCACAGAGACGCGGCTACAGGGGCAGCACGAAGGTCTTGCCAATTTCCCGGAGCGCAATTCGCTCGGGAGTTTTACTTAGCGCGGCCTCGAAGCGCTCGATCGGTTCGCGGAAGGGCTCAAAGCTGAGCCGGAATGTCTGGTGGTGAACCGGCACAACAAAGCGAGCGCCTGCGGCATTCGCCATCTGGACTGCCTGCTCCGGCGTGCTATGTGATTGGATCCACGGATTGTACGCGCTGATAGGCATGATCGCGACGTCGATTGGCCCGTATCGCCGCAGAGCGACAAAGCTGTCGGTCATTGCCGTGTCGCCGGCAAAAATAATTCGGCGTCCCCTTCGTTCGATTAAATATCCATTGTACCCGCGATGAGTGTCATGCTGCGTGCGCGCACCCCAATGTTTCACGGGAAATGCGGTGACTACCATTTCGCCCGCAACAGCCCTTAAGATCTTGGTTTCGTCCCAATCAAGTTCCGTGATGTTGGAAAAGTGGGTTCGTTTCAATAGATCGCTCGTGGCGCGCGCGGTGATCACAGACGTAACTTCGCCAAAACAATGCAGTGTTCGCAGATCGAAATGATCAAAGTGCGCATGCGACAGAAGGATTAGATCGATATGCGGCAGTTCGTGAAACTTGAGCGCAGGCGCGGTCAGGCGTTTCGGACCTATGGTGATGCCTGGCAAACGAATTCCGACGCGCGGAAAGAGCACAGGGTCGGTGAGAATTGTGACACCGAAAAAATTGATGAGCACCGTGGAATGCCCTAGCCACGCAAGTGTCACCTGTTCATCACTCCATTTCGACGGCTCCGGTCGCGCAAAGGCTGGCGCGATTGGTCGCCAGCTTTCAATTGTCCATTCTCTAAACAGGTGTCCGAGCCAGCGACGCACCCTGGATCGACGCGGGACTGGTTGCTGCGGTGCGTGCACCTCGGAAAGTAACACAGCTATGATGGCTGCAGGGTCAGCAGGCTGGAGGGCTGCTCGCGAATCAGGCAGGATCTCTGACTTACGGCCCTACGGCTTGGCAAACAATCCTTTGAGCGCCTTCCAGAGTGTTCGAGCTGGTTGGGGGGGGGCAGCGCGGGCGACGAGGACGGGCACATTCGAGCGGTTCAAAATGTCCCGCGTTAAATCGCCCATGATGTAGTGTCGAAACAGGCCGCGCGCCTGCGATGTGCCTGTTACAATCAAATCGTAATTGCCATCCCGGGCTTCCTCGAAAACCTGATCGATTACGATGCCGTGCCTGAGATGCACTTCAGCAGGAACGCCCAACCGGTCGAGTTCCCGTTTTTGACGGCGCAAATTGGTCCCGAGTTCGGAGCTTGATTGGAGTAACTGATCAACATTTTCTTCCATGCGTACGAGATCGGCGAACATCGCAGGCGGCTCAGCCATTACGTGTAGCAAAGTCACGGATGCGCCTACAGCCGCGGCGAGTTGGCCAGTGAATTTCACGGCTTGCTCGATGAATTCTTTTCCGCCTGTGCAAACGACGAACCGCTTCAGTCCTTTGCGTTCGCCGATCGCCACCAGTACCGGGGGCTGAATCGCCTTGATGACTTCGTAAGTTCTCTTCGATCGCCAGTAATGTCCCACCGCGCCAGCCCAGCGCGCCCCGATGACCACGAGGTCGTATTTGCTCTTCGAGGTT
>JBARMF010000580.1:0-2271 GCA_049802315.1 Candidatus Udaeobacter sp. | reverse complement strand
GAGCATGGCTTGGCGGCCGTCTTCCAAATAGCGCTCGGGAACGGCGTTAGGTTGGCCTAGGGGAGCGGCTTGAAGCTGGCTTTGCGAAATGGGTACGGTCAGCCTGTTTCCATTGGCATCGGCAAGCACCGTAGCTAACTTTCCACTCGTCAGATCGACGAACACAAAAGCGGCATTGGCGCTAGGAATACTCGAATTGGCGATCTCTTGTATGTAACAGGTGTGGCTCTCGCCGGCCACACCTTCACTTCCCTGGCCGATGTAGATATTATTATTCCCGGTTGTTTGATTGAAGCCGGCTGCCGCGCCAATAGCGGTGTTGAACTGGCCGGTAGTGAGGTTTTGGAGCGCCCGATCACCAAATGCTGCGTTCGCGTTAGCGGTTGCGTTCTGGAGTGCTTGCAAGCCGACGGCGGTGTTGAACGGGCCGCCGGTGTCATTTTCAAGCGCTGCCGCGCCAACGGCTGTGTTGCTGACACCGGTGGCGTTGAGTAAAAGCGCCGCCGCGCCAACAGCCGTATTATTGTCCCCGTTGTTGGACAGGAGCGCCCCCGCGCCAACACCGGTGTTGAAGTTGCCGGTGCCGACCGAAAAGAGCGAACGCCAGCCAATTCCTGTATTTGCCTCGCCGGTGGTAAGGCTTTGAAGGGCGAGGCAGCCTTCGGCTGTTGTAAACCCGGGGTAACATCCGTCCGGCGGCGGAGCAACTTCCGGAGCTCCCTTTACTTCTGGCACCAGCGCAAAGCCGCCAATCACGGACAGGATGGTTATGAATATTGTGAAGCGACTACGATTTTTCATGAGTTAATTGTCCTTTCTTCTAATTGTTTGGTCTTCCCTGATTTCTCCCTGGAGAACTCATTTCCGGCCGGTTGTTAGACATGTTAGTCCTTGTTGGTTTTTTATTTAAGAGGCCCTACGAGTCTGTCCAGTCAGACGTGGCCTAATTCTCGTGTTAGGCTTTGCCTTACATACCTGATCACCAGCAGACCTCAGTCGCTGTCCATTTTGCTTTCGTGTTATAGGCACCCAGCACTGAAAAAGACCCATCAAGGTTTCTGTCTCCCAACGTTTGCATCGTGCACCAGTTCTTCTGCGGTCTCGCCTTCAGCCAGGCGGGATGGTAAAGTCGGAATCGGTGCGAATTCTTGTGATAGAAGACGAGGTCAAACTTGCGACGCATTTGTCGCGGGCGCTGGAAGCGGAAGGTCACGAAGCCCGTGTGGTGCACGATGGCAAAGTGGCGTTAGTCGAAGCGCGCCAAGGGAACTATGACTTGCTCGTGCTCGATGTGGAACTTCCACGCATGGATGGGTTCGAGATCGTAAAACAGTTGCGATCGACCTGGCGGGAAGATTCTCCTTTCCGCCGAAAAACATGATCATGTTGTGCAAATCTGTGTCGGCAAATGCAGTTTCGGTGCGGGTGTGCCGTGAATATCCGTCTCAAATGTGATGTCGTGTACAAGATTTCTGGAAAAATGGAGACGATTGCTAAAAATCTGCGCGCTGCCACGCAAAACGCGCAGCTCCACGACTTCATCCCTGAAGCCGTTCGCACGGGTGATCCCCAGGTCACCGAAGTCAGCCTTGGCGATCTCCACCTCAGCGGTGAACCGATCGTTGGCCGTGCCGGCTTCAATGTCCAATCTGGCTTGTCCACTGGCGTCCACAGCAATTACTGGCTGCAGACGCGCCTCGAGCCGGAGTGAAGTGTCGGCCTCAGCGGCGTCCGGAGCTTGCTGTGCGATCGCCAATGAGGAAACTGCCGAAACGGCAGCGATTGACATTGCAGTGAGAAGTTTTTTCGTCCGTTGATTGAAGTGTCTTCTATTCATGCCTGCACGTTCACGACTCCGAATGACGCCCGCTACGGCTTAAAAGTTAATCCGCTGACTTTTGCTCGGGCGTGCTTGCTCCGCTGTTCGCACCGCCGCGTCATGAACACCGGACGCTCAAGGCGACTGGTTTCAAATTGCGAAAAGGGCGATTGAGGATGCGGGTTCGATGCAATACTTTGAGGGCTGATGCAGGTCGCCTTTTACCAGTCTGAATCTGAGCAGCCGCACCCCGGCCGGGCACGCGCGATCATCAAAGCACATCCCGAGGTTCGCGAGTTAATGGTGCGCAATCCGTGGACTGCGCTGATCGCGGTCTCGATTCTGGTAATGCAGACGGCAATCGCGTTCGGCATGGGCCAGTTGGGCTTCGGTTATTGGTGGCTCAGTCTGCTGATCGCCTTTTGCGTCGGCGCGTTCGGCAATCATGCCAA
>JBARMF010000579.1:0-6521 GCA_049802315.1 Candidatus Udaeobacter sp. | reverse complement strand
CATCGCCATGTTCGTGTTCTTGCGCCATAGCCAGCGGCGAGAATGTCAGTGCTGCGATGAATGTCGCAGTCACCGCAACTTTCAAGGCGGTAGGTTTATTATTCATTGAATTAAACATGAGACAAATCTCGGCGGCGCTGCCCGCTGGTCAATGAATCACAGCCAGAAAATAACGAATCAAGAATGTCGTCATTCGTGCTTTGTCATTAATTCGTCATTCGTCATTCGGTCTTCGTCATTTTTTATTCTTCTCGATCAACTCGGCGAACTGGTCGAAGAAATATGTGGCATCATGCGGTCCGGGCGCAGCTTCGGGATGATATTGCACGCTGAAAATCGGCAATTTCTTGTGACGCATTCCTTCGACTGTGCCGTCGTTCAAGTTGATGTGAGTCACTTCAACCTCGGAGGGGAGCGACTCCGAATCCACGGCGAACCCGTGATTTTGTGCGGTGATCGCCACTTTCCCGGTGCGCAAATCTTTTACCGGCTGATTCGCGCCGCGATGGCCGAATTTCAATTTGAATGTCGATCCGCCAAAAGCGAACCCGAGAACTTGATGACCAAGACAAATCCCGAAGATCGGCTTCTTGCCCATTAGATCGTGCACGGTTTTGTGTGCGTAATCGAGCGCCGCGGGGTCGCCTGGGCCGTTTGAGAGAAAAATTCCGTCGGGATCGAGGGCCAGCACTTCTTCAGCCGATGTGCCAGCCGGGACGACGGTCACCTCGAAGCCTTTCTGCCGAAGCAAGCGCAGAATATTTTCTTTTATGCCGTAGTCGTAAGCGGCAACTCGGAAGCGGATCGGGGGCAGCGCACGTCTGTCTTGTCCGTCTGATGATTTTTGGATCGACCACGGCACGCTGAGTTTGTCCTCGGGATCCCAGCGATAAATTTTTTTCGTTGAGACTTCGCGGACGTAATCCATCCCGATCACGCCTTCGCCTTTGATGGCTGTTTGCGTCGCTTCTTCCGGCGAAATCTCTTCGGTTGTGAGGCACGCTTTCATCGCACCGCGCGTGCGCAGATGCCGCGTGAGAGCGCGTGTATCAATTCCCTTCGTGCCGGGGATATTCCATTTCCGCAGATATTCATCGAGTGACATTTCCGAGCGCCAATTGCTTGGGACTTCGGTTAGTTCCTCAATCACGAATCCGCGCACGTGCGGGGAGCGACTTTCATCGTCGATCGAGTTGATCCCATAGTTTCCGATCAACGGATAAGTCATCGCCACGATTTGCCCCCGATACGACGGATCGGTCAGCACTTCCTGGTAACCGGTCATGGAGGTGTTGAAGCAAATCTCACCGACGCATGTGCCGGTTGCACCAAAAGATTCGCCCTCGAAATATCGTCCGTCTTCGAGAGCTAGAATCGTACGCACGTCACCGCGGATTGTCGATGGTGCGCATGAATTTTCAAATTCGTTGGTCACGTTATAATCGCATTGTCATTCCGAGCGAAGTCGAGGGATCCCGTGGCAGTATGTTGGGGCAACGACACGGGATCCTTCGACTTCGCTGCGCTCCGCTCAGGATGACGGCTCACGTACAAAAAAAACCCGGATCGAAATTTCGATTCGGGTTTTTGAAATCTTACCCCGCCAATGCCGTTCAGGCGGATCACCCGTTCCCTTCAGTAACGGGTGGATGACCGTCGCCGCAGCCTCTGACTTCCAATCAAGGCCTGCCATTCTCTGCGGACGACCCAGCCTCCTAGTTTCATCAAATAGCGGTTCGGGAATCACACCTCGTAATCTCGAACATCGCAGGGTAAATATTCAAAGAGCCGTTGGTCGAGAGTTGAGAGAAAAGCACTGGTTTTCTTCCCAACCCTCAACGAACGGCTCTCTACTCTCAAAGAACTATTCCCGCAGCGTGGCTCCGAGTTCGCGCTTTAGTCTTTCGCGAATCTTTGCATGCACTGTGGTCACTTCCTCGTTTATCAGTGTGCGATTTTTCGCGCGGTATGTCAATCTATATGCGAGTGATTTTCCGGAAGCGGTCGCAGTTGTGCCTTTCTCTATTTCAAACAGGTCGAATAATTGCACGCTCTCAAGCAACGGCTCCTCTGGTTCTTGAATCTCGCGCAGAATTTCAGCGTGCGTCAATTTCTCAGGAACAATCATCGCGATGTCGCGCGTGATCGATGGGTATCGATCGAGTTCTCGAAATTTTTTGGCTGAACGGCCTTTATCCAAAAGCAGATCAGCATTCAGTTCGGCAATAAGGACTGAATTCGACACACTCGATTTGCCTGCCAGAAGCTGCCCTCCAAATCCGACTCGCTGATCGCCGGACCAAGCTTCGACCGCGAGCGCGAAATCAGGGAATTTTCCCGCCCGAAACGACACATTTGGAATAACGCTTTCAAGCGCACCTTTCAAATCAAACAAGTCGAGGCTCCGCCTGATCTGTGATCGCCAATCCGACGCAGTAGCGATATTTCCCGATAACAATATTCCGAGATGCCGTTCTTCTTTCCCCGATGGCGGGATGAAAACACGGCCGATTTCAAAAATCGAAACACTCTCGGCTCCGGCACGAATGTTTCGTTCGAGGACGTCAAGCAAACCGCTGATCAAGTTTGGCCGCAGCGCGACGTGATCTTCACTTAGCGGATTGCGCAACTCGACCGCTTTGTCGCAAGCCATAGCGCTTCTCGAAATCAATTTTGACGTCCGCACTTCTGACAATCCGGAGCCAGTCAATCGATGTCGGAGAAAAAGTGTTTCGAGATCGTGCGACCGGTCAGCTGCGCTCGTCGCCATGAACCGTCCGCGCGTCCTCCCCGGAATCTTGTCTATTCCGTGCGCGCGGAGGACTTCTTCGATTAGATCGACGTCACGCTGCAAATCGCGGCGGTAACTAGGAATCTTCCAGGTTGCGGACTCGTTAGTGCCCGCGGTTTTCCGCAGACCGAAACGGGTAAGAATTTCGTCAACGGAGTTCGGTTCAATTGCGACGCCGATTACACGGGAGCATTTTTCGTAGCTCAACGGGACATCAGCTGGATCGGCTGGAACTTCACCAGCAACTTGAATTTCTTTGGCTGGCGTTCCGCCAGCGATCTCGCCCATCAATTCGGCTGCGCGCTGCGACGCTCGCAAAATCATGTCTGGATCCACGCCGCGCTCGAATCGATAGCTTGCGTCGCTTGGCAAATTCAAATCGCGCGCCGTCCGGCGAATACTCGCCGGCAAAAAATAAGCGGCCTCGAGCAAAATGTTTTTGGTCGAATCGGTCACACCCGTTTCCTCGCCGCCCATCACGCCGCCGATTCCAACCGCGCGTTGCTGATCGGCGATGACGCAATTGTCCGGCTTGAGGGAGTAAGTTTTTCCATCGAGCGCGAGAAATTTCTCGCCGTCGCGCGCACGCCGCACATTGATGCCGCCCTTCAACTTATCGGCGTCGAAAGCGTGCGTCGGTTGACCAAGCTCCAGCATCACAAAATTCGAGATGTCGACGATGTTGTTGATCGAGCGAACGCCGACGCTCTCAATTTTCGCCCGCAACCACTGCGGACTTTGTCCCACTTTTACGTTGTCGATCTTGCGCAGCGAGAAGAATGGACATTCGCGGGTTGCGGTAATGTTAACGCCTTCCGAACTGTAGGGCGTCTGTGTCAGACGCCTTGGCGTTTCACAGAAACGCCCTACAATTTTCTTGTTCGTTAGCGCCGCAATTTCACGGGCTAACCCGAAATGGCTCAGCAAATCGCCGCGGTTTGGCGTGATCTCGACGTCCAGAATCGTGTCTGCTGGGAAAAGATCAGCGATCGGCGCGCCAACTTTTGCATCGGGCGACAAAATCAACAGGCCGGACGCGTCTTCGCCGAGACCGAGCTCGATCGGGCTGCAAAGCATTCCTTCCGACTCGACGCCGCGCAGTTTGCTCTTTCGAATCTCCGTGCCGTTCGGCAGCTTCGCGCCTGGAAGCGCGAGAGGGACTTTGTCGCCGGCTTTGTAATTTGTTGCGCCGCAAACGATCTGGCGCTTCGAGCCGCTCCCATCGTCCACTTCGCATACTGTGAGTCGATCAGCATTCGGATGGCGAGACGACGCGGTGATTTGCGACACGATCACCTTGTCGATGTTCGCGCCGCGCATTTCGATTTTTTTGATTTCGATGCCGGCGCGAGTCAGCAATTCGGCAATGTCTTCCGCACTTTTTGGAAGATCGACAAATTCGTGCAGCCAGTTAACGGAGAATTTCATTTTTTTGCACAGTCATTCCGAGCGAAGTCGAGGAATCCCGTGGAATACCTGAATGTAATGCAACGGGCTGTCTCGACTTCGCTCGACATGACGAAACCGTGCTCACGCGAACTGTTTCAAAAACCGCAGGTCATTCTGCGAAAAGAGCCGGATATCAGGAATTTCGAATAGAATCATCGCGAGCCGATCCATACCGAGCCCGAATGCATAGCCGCTCCACTTTTCAGGATCGTAAGCGTTATCGCCACGCGCTTTGTTGACCGCTTCAAAAACGGCTGGGTGCACCATGCCGCACCCTGCGACTTCGATCCACTGTTCGCCGCCTTTGAGAGCTTTTGATCGGACGTAAACCTCCAAACTTGGCTCGGTAAACGGGAAGAAATGCGGCCGAAATTGCACTTCGCTGTCGGCACCGAAAAGTTCCCGCATGAAAAACTCGAGCTCGCCTTTTAGATCGGCGACGCTGACGTTTTCATCGACATACAATCCTTCGATCTGATGAAACTGCGGGCTGTGCGTTGCGTCGAGTTCGTCCCGCCGATACGCCGCACCTGAGGCAATTACGCGGATCGGAGGCGGCGCCGATTCCATCGCGCGGATCTGCACGGTGGAAGTGTGGGTTCGCAGAAGTCGCCCATCGGGCAAATAAAACGTGTCCTGTTCGTTGCGGGCGGGATGGTCTGGCGGCGTATTCAGAGCATCGAAGCAGTACCACTCGGTTTCGATATCGGGACCTTCCGCGAGCGCAAAGCCCATTCGTCTGAAAATCTGAATTCCGCGCTCGTGCATTTGATGAAGCGGGTGCAGAGAGCCCGTGTCGTGTGGCGTTCCCGGAAGCGAGATGTCGATGCTAGCCAGCGCGTCGGATTCTTTGTCAGCAAGGACTTTTTCTCCGCGTTGGTCAAGCGCTGCGGTAACCGAGTTGCGCGCCTGGTTGAGCAATTTACCGACGACCGGGCGTTCCTCTTTGCCGAGCGTTTTCATCCGCTCGCCCCATTCGGAGATGGTGCCGCTTTTTCCGAGATATTTTACCCGGACGCCTTCGAGCGATTTCTCATCGCGCGCAGCTTCAATTTCGCGCAGTGCATCATCACGCAGTTGTTCGAGCGGGTGAGTCATAGCCGTTGAAGCGTTAAACGTTAAAGCGGGCTAGTCTAGCCTTGTCATGTTGAGCGAAGCGAAACATCTCAGGTTGTCGCCTTTTACCGGAAGAAATTAATCAGAGATTCTTCGCTTCGCTCAGAATGACAACTTTCCGCTTCAACGATTCATCGCTTCAACGACAAGGTCACGCCGCCTTTTTTTTCGATTTCGCTTTGTCTTCCAGCGCGCTCTTCGCTTGATCAACAATCGATTTGAATGCGGCTTCGTCGGTGACCGCGAGATCGGCGAGAATTTTGCGGTCCAGTCCGATACCGGCAGCTTTGAGTCCTTCGGCCAGGCGGCTGTAAGTCATGCCGTTCGCGCGTGCGGCGGCGTTGAGACGCTGGATCCAAAGATAACGAAATGTGCGTTTGCGAGTTTTGCGATCGCGATACGCCCAAACCTGGGCCTTCATGACCGCGTCTTTGGCGTAACGAAAAAGTTTTGAGCGTCGGCCGCGGTAGCCCTTCGCCTTTTTCAGCATTCGTTTCCGGCGCGCACGGCTTGCCGGGGCATTTGTAGCTCTTGGCATTTTGTTTTGCCCCGGGAATGTTTTCGGGGCCCTCGTTCAGTGAGCTGTTGTTGTTCCGTTATCGATCTTTCCAGCCTCGCTCACTGATTTATCCCGCAGACGCAGGATAGGCGGAGAGATCGCGGGCCGGAAACTAAATGCTGAATGCAAAATGACAACCGCTTTTCATTCGGATTTCGGGACGCCTTCGTCATTCGAGTATTCGAGGTTCGTCCTTCGGTTTTCGCCAAACGAACCAGGCGAGAACGCCGAACGCCGCGCCGCCTAAATGCGCGGCCGATGAGACGGAACTCATTCCTGCTCTCTGCTCACAAGTGCCGATGATTTGGAACAGAAACCAAAGAACGAAAACGAACCAGGCCGGCAATCGAATCCAGTGAAACCATACAAAACCCCAACGCATCAGAAACGCGAGTCGTATCCGCGGAAAATTCAAGGCGTAAAACGTTATGACTCCGGCAATGCCGCCGCTCGCACCGATGCAAGGTGTCTGCGAACGAGGATCAAGAGCGATATGCGCCAGATCACCGATGAATGCTGCCAGTGCGATGAGCGCCAGATAACGCAGTGGCCGCAGAAAATTTTCCACGGCATGTCCAAACGCCAGCAGGAAATACATATTCCCGG
>JBARMF010000578.1:0-6637 GCA_049802315.1 Candidatus Udaeobacter sp. | reverse complement strand
TGAGATGCAAATCGAAAAATGCAAGCTGCAACGGGCCATCGAAAAGAAAACGCCGGTTTTCATCCTCGTTGTCGTGAAGGAGTTCGAACGCGCCGTAAAACCCGGGAATCTTGGAGAACTCGGTTTCTCTTCCGGTTTTCAAATTCCGCAGCACAAAATGTTTTCCATGACCCGGGCCGTCGATCTGATCGTTCTCGTCGTCCGGATTTTCCCGCAGAAGCAATTCGAACGAACCGTCCGGCGATTTGTAAGTCGGAAGTACAGTTGGGATCGCGGAAGCCGACGCAGCAGGTGAACTTGTTGCATTTGCCGATGCTATTTCTTGTGGTTCGACGTTTGTGAAATACGGCGAGCTTTTCGCCTGCGTATACCAATCGGGCGCTTCATCGAGTCTCTTCAAATCGGTGCCGCGCGGATTAACGCTCCAAAATTCGTGCACATTGTTAGGCATATCGCGGGTGAAAACAATAGTCTCGCCATCGGGTGAAAAAATCGGGCCGGAATCCTGGCCCGATTTTTCATTCGTGAGCTGGCGCAAAAGTTTTCCGTCTTCGCGATACAGATAGAGATGCGAGTGGCTTGTGTCTTGCGCCTGCAAGTAACGGATGGCGATGACGACCTCCGAATCAGCGTACGCGCTACCGGCAATTGCCACAACAGCGGCCAACAATAGCGCGTATCTTCGCATCGTGCCGCTTTGCCCCAATCAATTTGGATTGTCAATCAGACGCGCAAATCCCGAAAGCATTCTGGATGCACCGGCCTCTCATGTAGCCTCGGAAGAATAGCGATTGCATTTCCTTTGTCGTCATGAGCGAGCGTGGGATCACCGACGCGCTCACCAACGATCGCGATTTTGAGAAAGCCGGACTTCGGATTCTGGCGAAGGAGTAATTGTTGCCCCTGTGCCGAGCACGCAGAATTCATACAGCTTAATCTTCGGCGAGTCTGTCCACCAACGAGCGGACTGTGCGTAGATTTAGGAATTCGCCCGGCGTGGCGATGTAAGCAGTTTGATATTGCTTCCGATCAAAGTGCCCGATTCTCTCCTCAATGCTTGAATGGGTCGTCGGCCATATGTGCCCGCTAAAAATCCGATTTGCGTTTTCCGGGTCACTGCCTATGAACTTTGTAACCCTCAAGCAAGCTTCTCAGATTTGCCAAACGTAAAAACAGGCAATGCAACTCGGGTGACTTTTGCGCTATGCCGGGTGCTAGTGGTTGGAGATAATTGTGTCGCTGAGGAGGGCGCGGTCGCCATCGTTGCGCGCGACAAAAGATATCATGTTTGCGCCGGTGCCCATAATTTCGATGATGCTGGAGAGCTGATTCGCAAACATCAGCCGGATATTCTGTTGATCGAGCCCTTCCTGGAAGGTCGGGACGGCATCCAGTGGATCAAAGATATCGCGACTGAATTTCCGCAGATCCGTATCCTGATTGTGTCCCGGCAAGGGGAACGGATTTACGCCGAGCGCGCCCTACGCGCCGGTGCGGCCGGTTACTGGATGAAAGACGGTTCGCCGGAAGACCTTTTGCGTGCGGTAGAAACAGTGGCCGAAGGCGCAATCTATGTCAGCGCTGCAATTACCGCACTGGCTGTCGAAAGGTTTGGCTGCCGCAGGCAACTTCCAAATACCCTGGACGCCCTGACCGATCGCGAGTTGGCAGTATTTTCTCTGATTGCCGGCAAACAGGGCGTGGGGCAGATCGCGGCGGCGCTTGGCATCAGTCGCAAGACAGTCGAGAGCCACTGTGAGCATATTAAGGCGAAACTTGGCTATGCCGACTGCAACGCGCTCAAGCGCGGCGCGCGCGAATTGTTGCGTGCGCCCGTCAGTTCATCACGTCCGCGAGTACGGGCAGCTTGACCTCAATCGCCCGGGTCAATCGGGGATTCGTTAGTGCAAAAATCGGGGACTTTCCCCGATTGTTAGCGCTGGACGATTTGCCATTTTCAAACTTGTGACACAAACCCGCGCTGAGGCGGGTGCGCAGTCCGGCGCAGGCGCGTCGCGGCGTGCATGCCGCTTTCACAACAGTGCAGATGAAATCGGGCTGTGCCCATGCCTCGGGACCCGTTCTAACAAAGCACATATCCAAAATCCGCATGTACCTATGAAATCACGAGTTCTTTTCCTGATCACGCTGCTCTGCGCAGTTGCCGTGAGCTTGCAAAGCGTTCGTGCGGCGCCGATCACCGTCATGAACACAATGAGAGCGGCCCGGGCTCATTGCGCCAGGCGCTCGCCATTGCAAACAACCCTGGGACAACACCTCTATGAAAAAACAAATTAAAACCAAAAGCAAAATCAGCGCATACCTGCTGCGCAGCGCCGCAGTTGCGCTTCTTTTCTCCTGCGCCATTGTCGGCTTAAGCTCAGCCTTTAATTCTTCCAGCAGATGGTCAAGTTTGTCGGGGCCGTCCGCTCACCCTGGCAGCGCAGTCAAGCCAGAGATGCAAACCAAGACGCTGACATTCGCCGAGCGCGTGTCGTATCAGCGCGCTATCGAGGACGTTTACTGGCAGCACCGGATCTGGCCAAAAGAGCGCCCCGATCCCAAGCCGTCGCTCGATGCGGTGATGTCTCAGGCGCAACTGGAAAAGAAAGTCGAAGGCTATTTGGGCAACTCACAGGCGCTGGTGGATTACTGGCACCAGCCGGTTACTGCCGAACAGTTGCAGGCGGAGATGGATCGCATGGCGCAGCACACCAGGCAGCCCGAGATGTTGCGCGAACTGTTTGAGGCGCTGGGGAACGATCCTTTTGTCATCGCGGAATGTCTGGCCAGGCCGGTCTTAACAGAGCGTTTGGTTGCCGATTTGTCGGCGCAAGACAAAACAAGGCGCTTCGAGTCTGCGCGGACCAAAGGGCTGTCTAGCATGTCGATGCCAGCAACATTGGCCAATGCGGCCTACACTCTTCCAAAGATTTCCGAAGGAGATCCTCCATGCACCGATGACACCTGGACAGCCATCAGCACGACCGGCGCGCCCACTGCCCGAGCCCATCACACGGCAGTGTGGACCGGGAGTGAAATGATCGTCTGGGGCGGAGAAGATATCATCTTTTTTAACACCGGCGGGAGATACAATCCCAGCACGGATAGTTGGACAGCAACTAGCACGACCGGCGCGCCCACTGGCCGGGACTATCACACGGCAGTCTGGACCGGCAGTGAAATGATCGTCTGGGGTGGATCTGATGGCAGTAGCTTCTTCAACACCGGCGGGAGATACAATCCCGGCACCGATACTTGGGCAGCCACCAGCACCGCGAACGCGCCGACTGGTCGGGACAATCACACCGCGGTCTGGACCGGCAGCGAAATGATCGTCTGGGGTGGAGCTGATGCCGGTAGCTTCTTCAACACCGGCGGCAGATACAATCCCAGCACGGATAGTTGGACAGCCACCAGCACCGCCAACGCGCCGACCGGTCGGGACAATCACACCGCGGTCTGGACCGGCACTAAAATGATCGTCTGGGGCGGAGAATTTCCTTATAACAACACCGGCGGGAGATACAATCCCAGCACCGACACGTGGACAGCCACCAGCACCACCAACGCGCCTACTGGCCGATCCTCTCACACAGCAGTCTGGACCGGCAGTGAAATGATCGTGTGGGGTGGGTTTGTTTTTGACGGTAGCGGCCACTTTTTGAACACCGGCGGGAGATACAATCCCGGCACGGATAGTTGGACAGCCACCAGCACCACCAACGCGCCCTCTGCGCGAGGTGACTTCACGGCAGTGTGGACCGGCAGTGAAATGATTGTTTGGGGTGGTGCGAGCAACGGCGTCTTTTTGAACACCGGCGGGAGATACAATCCCGGCACGGATAGTTGGACAGCCACCAGCACCACCAACGCGCCCGCTGGCCGATTCGCTCACACGGCGGTGTGGACCGGCAGTGAAATGATGGTCTGGAGCGGAGTTGGTAGCAGCGGCTTTTTGAACACCGGTGGAAGATACTGCGCGGGTCCAACGCCAATGCTGGGCAACATCAGCACTCGCTCGTTTGTTCAGACAGGTGACAATGTAATGATTGGAGGCTTCATCATTCAAGGGACCGAGCATAAGACCGTGATTATTCGCGCCATCGGCCCCGAGCTTACCGGATATGGCGTTCCCAACGCGCTCAACAATCCTACATTGGAGCTGCACAATCGCACTGGCGCTTTGATTGCTTCGAATGATAACTGGCTGCATACAATCCTCGGCGGGATTATTACCAGCGATCAAGTGGCCGATATCCGGAACAGCGGCTTTGCTCCGGGGGACGGAAGGGAGTCGGCGATCATTGCAAGTCTGCCAGCTGGTAACTACACCGCGATCGTACGCGGCGTAAACAACCTTACAGGAGTCGCATTGGTGGAAGTGTATGATCTTAGTCCCGGCACTCATTCCAAGCTAGACAACATTAGTACTCGCAGTTTTGTCCAGACCGGTGACAACGTGATGATTGGCGGGTTCATTGTTCAAGGGACTCAACCAAAGAGGGTGATTATCCGTGCCATAGGTCCCGAGCTTATTCGATATGGGGTTCCCAATGTTCTGGCTAATCCTACATTAGAACTACACGGCAGGGGAGGTCTGATTGCATCCAATGACAACTGGATGACAACGATCATCGGTGGGATTATCACCGCCAACCAAGTCCAGGAGATCCGAGCCAGCGGCCACGCACCCGGTGATGGAAGGGAGTCGGCAATCATAGCAGATCTGCCGGCAGGTAACTACACCGCTATCCTACGCGGTGTAAACAATACCAGAGGAGTTGCTCTGGTGGAAGTGTACGATCTGCAATAGGAATGGCTTTATAGTCGACCTGCTTCGGGATCGGCCATTGTGCGGGATTCAATTTCTTCCATCGCGCTTCAAAGGCGGCCAGATCTTTTCTTCGCTGGTCAGTGCTCGCCCGGGACCAATCGCGTATTCCGCCGGGCCGCTCGATTCGGTTGACGTCGTCCGGTGTGAATGGCGCGTATTTCGCACGCCAGATCCAGAAATCGTCTGCGAGCTTCTCAAGCGAGTTAGGCTGCGCTTCGATGGCTGCCACTAATGCAACGCAACTTAAGACCAGGATGACGATGCCACGAGATTTGCGGCAACTCACAAAATAGTTAGCGCTGTCATGTTGAGCGAAGCGAAACATCCAGCTACTTCCACCCGCATGGAACTTCAATCAATTCCGAAAGTCTCGAACCCGTTCAGATTTAGGGAATGGGACTGAGTTTTGAAGTAGCTGGATTCTTCTCCCGCGACTGCGGGATCAGAATGACAGCAAGTTTTGTTTTCACTCCGAGCTCTGGTACAATCTCATCACGATCGGCGTAAGGCCGCACTGATACATCGACGCGCCGCAACAAACCACGGCGGATTCTCGCGCGCATAACGAATACGATTCAGCTCCTTATCCCAATGCTCGATGTAAGAGCAGTTCGCCGTCTTCTTGATGCCGGGGATGGGTGCGCGATATTTGTAAGGATACGCTCATCAGCGCAGCGGAAGTTGAATTGCGCTTGGGTGTTCAGCGTCGTGATATACCCGCACGTTGCAGGTGTGCGCGTCCTTTCCTGTTTCTTCGGCGACGATTCCGCCTGAGCAATAATTCTTTTGCCACAAGATTGAGTTCACTGCGGTGACGACCAGACGCAGACGGCTGCCTTTCATCAAGCGACGCGCTACGAATAATCCCGGATTAAAATCGCAGCGCACGATTTCACCCGGCTTCATCAGCTTAGCTTCACGCAACGATTCGCGGTAGCGCAGCCTGCGTAGATCGCTCCAAAGCGCAATGCTGGTGCCGTCGGGTTGGATTTCATACAGGTCGCATTCCAGATCGACATCCGGTGTGTCGATCGATATCCACAGATTGACAGCCGGACAACCGACCAACGGAGTTTCGTTCGGTAGCGGACCGATGTGATAAACCAATCCGTCTTTGCCGATACTCAATGCGAAGGTCTGATCGAGTGCGGCGGATTTTTCTTTCGGATCTATTCCCTCCACGCTTTCGCCGCGGTCTGTGTCCAACGGATCGTAAACAAAAGCATCCGTGCCATCGTTCGGCTGCTTTTGGTTCAGCGAGCCCGAGCGAAAGACGCCGTTTGCGTCGCCGTTCTTCGAGTCGAGGTAAAAGGTTTTCGGATTCGCAGTCAGCATCTCAAGCCTGTCGGCGTATTTCCATTCGCCATTTGCGCCGGAGTTGCCGGGAGCGAGCAAATAATACGCGACCTGATTCTCGAGGAATGCCGGCTTCGGTCCGGCTTTCATCGTCCAATCGTACCACTGGCGGTGCAGGTCGTTGAGATCCACGATTGCACCCGGGCCAAATTTTACGCCTGCGACTTCATCGGTGGGCGTGCGTGTCCCGGCATGGTCCCACGGTCCGATGATGAGAAAATGTTTGGCGCGCGCTTGCGGAGAGGCGTTTGCGAAATGATCCCGGTAATATGTGAGCGCACCAAGCTCGTCGCCGTCGTATTGACCTGTGATTGTCAGAATAGGCAACGCGATTTTTTGGAACTGCTCGGGCGTGGGCAGCATCGCATCGTAGTAAGCGTCGGCCATCGGGTGCTCGAGTATGCGCTGGAAATTAACCGATGGGTTTCCCACGAATGAATCGAG
>JBARMF010000577.1:0-3381 GCA_049802315.1 Candidatus Udaeobacter sp. | reverse complement strand
GGCGAATCGACGCGATGTTTGATCGCGCCAACCTGTAGCCGTTGCCCTATGGGCAACGTTCACCACCGCGCGTCGCATAGCCGAACGCTACAGGAAATAATTTCGTTGCTGCTCGCTGATGGGTCGCTCGAGCCGCTCCATGACTTGAAGCATGTCGTCCCAAACCTTGCGTTTTTCGGAAGGCGCCTGGTTTCGCAGCAAGTACGCCGGGTGATACGTGATCATCAGCGGAATGTCGTTGTAAGTATGCCAGCGGCCACGCAATTCGCGCATTGCCGCTCGCGTTCCGAGCAACCCCTCGACAGCGACGGCGCCGAGCGCGACCAATACACTTGGCTGAATGATGTCGATCTGTTCCAGTAGATAAGGCCGGCACGTTTGCATCTCCGTCGGCGTGGGCGGGCGATTCCCAAAACTGCCTGCTGGCATATCCGGACGGCACTTCAGGATATTTGCAATGTAAACGTCTTCGCGCGCGAAACGCATGGCCTTCAGAATTCTCGTCAATAATTGTCCGGCGCGTCCGACGAACGGTTCTCCTTGCTGATCTTCATCTGCACCGGGCGCTTCACCGATAAACATCAGATCGGCGTCCGGATTTCCGACGCCGAACACGGTTTGCGTCCGGGAGCACGCGAGATGCGCACATCTGGTGCAGGTACTCACGCGTTCGCGAACTGCGCCGAGCAAATCTGCTTTATTTGGTAACTGTAGCCGTCGCCCCGTGGGCGACGCGCACGCTTCCCGCATGGAAGCGGCTACAGGAACAGCTTGCAAACGCGCGAGCGCAATTCTCGATGCGCGCGGCGCGCGATCATTTTTCTCTCGAATCTTCTCCAGCGCTGCGATGACAAGATCCAGAGCTGGCTGTGACATGTGCAGCGATCATCCAGAATTCCGCATGCGACTGCAAACGATTTCGGTGATGCACATGCGTGCTTGCAATTTCTGGCGTGCTGGACAAGGAGGAACTCGATTCGCTGGTCAAAGATCGCTGTCACCGCCAATTTCAGCGGTCGAAAGATACTTAAAAACAGACGGCGGTGTTACCAAGCGGCCGCTTGATCCATCAATTCCGGTTCGACGCCGAGTGCCGTTGTGATATCCAATTGCGCTCGCGCATCGCTACTTGCAGCGATCGGCTCCTTTGATGCTGTCGGCCATTGGGAGAAATACCCCGCAGCGATTTTCAACGGCGGTTGTGAGTCGGCGACTGCGCTCACTTCGCCTCGCTCGCATGTTGCTCTGCTCGTTGTGCCGTCAGTCCAAATCGAGAACAGACAATCAGAGGCAGGCCTGAGCGTTATCTGGCCTGTAGTGATGCCAAAGTCTGATGCGGTTTTATCGCTCTGGCTGAACGAACAAACAATTCTTCCACGGTTCAACCGTACCCATGCACGTCGATCAAGCATGCGTTCGGCGGTGTCGTTGCCGTCCTTCGTCAATCTGAGGTCTTCTATTTTGATCTCGGAATTTCCGGCCAGTTGGACGAATGCGCCCGCAATGAACGCCAGATTAATTGAGGCGCCGTCTGATGTCCGCACGATGTCGCCCGCCTGAATTCTGCTTTTGGGAGTGACCGGTTGAAAATCGTTTCGTTCCGCGCTGCCGAAAACGACGTTGCCTTTTACGGAGAACACGATCGCCAATGTTGAGCGAGTGATTGCTTTAGAGCATCCGTCTTCCAAGAGGCAAAAACAGAGCGCGAGCACGCTGCTAAGTGACGCAAGACGCATCGGAAATGTATGTACGCGACTGCCAGCGCGTGAGGGAATCAAAAAGGATCTACCTGGCTTCCGAGGTAATTTCAGATTTTTGAGTTAAACCGCGATCAGCCTTAAGCAGTCACTAACGCGGCTATGGTGCACCATCACCATGATTTTGCCAGTACGCGCCGGGCGTCAGCAAAACTCCTCCCGGCTGGAGATAAACCAAACCTGAATCCCACATGGCGGTGTACAGATGTTCGGCGCCGGGCTGGATGTTCACCGTCGTGGAACTTGGTGCGGTAAAGCCCGTAGCCGGCACCTTATGAACGGTCAACACATGGGTCCCAGCTGGCAGCCAAGTGCTATAGCTGTGCCCTTGGGCGACGCTCCCCATAGGCCTGCCATCGATCAGAAGATTGAAACCGAGATTCCATCCGAAGTTCGGCGTTCTATCCACGACGAGCAGGCCAGGCGGGAAGTGGTGATTAGATCGGAGGTACCTGGGTGGGGGACCTCCTTGCGCAATAGTGCTGATAAAAATTGCGCACCCGAAAACCAACATCAGAAGAATATTCCTCGCGAAGCTGTATTTTGATTTCATGGCAGATAATGTAGCTATTAAACTCCGTTTTCGCCAGCAGGTTGCGGCTGAAGCTCTTAAAATGTTCCGAAGCTAGCAAAACGGGTTTTTTGGGGACCCATCTTTCGCGCGCGCCTGAGTCGCCTGGAAACAATTCTAATTGGCAGGGAGGGCTGCAAGAATCGTTACATGAAACGCGAAGGCATTGATGCTAGCAATCTGGTTTGAACCCGAACAATTCACTTGTGCCTCGATTCTTAATTCAACCTGCCCGGACTCATCATCCCAATCGGCATCAACATCTACGATGTTCCAGGCCGCCAATCCTCCCGGCGCGATGTTAGCGATTTGAGTTTTCACGATTGAAGCTGTGCCAATTGCTCGAACGAACTGTCTGTTAGCGAGCTTGGGCCCGATCAACGCACTGAAGGTTTCTTTTGCTGTAGCGAAATTGGTCCCTTGAGAACCTATAGCAAGACCTGCATCAAATTGTCCATCGATGATGAAGAGATGATTCGCATCGTCGGGACCCGCGACAAGAACGTCCAGTTGCTGAAGATTTTCGATCTGTGCAATTTTAATTGCCATTATGACCTCCTAATTCGTTTTATCTCGAGTAAATCGCATTGCTAACAATCGTACCGCCCCCGCAGCCATGCTAAAGGGATCATTTGTGATTTACCAATTAAAAACGATTTCCAGGACGGAATAATCGCCATAGTTCATTTCACGATGGCCTCTCGGCTATTTCAGATCTATCAAGCGATCCAGAGCGAGCTGGTACGGGCCGGAATCAATCGCGAGCGGTCCGCTCAGCGGTTGATCGAGACTGATGATGACGAACACAACCAGCCCGATAAACATGGCGAAAAATCCCGTTAACACGAAATGGACGATGCGCTGCATCTTAAGTAGATACGTGACGGTGATCGTCAGGAAAGCCCCGATCAGCACGACCGACCACATGACAGAGGGCAAACCGGCGCCAATAGCATGCAATCGCTGACGCCGCAGACCCGCGACTTCGTTATATTGACGGAACGTTTCCGCATGAAGGACTTGCTGACCGAGTGTGGCTGGTTCAAATCGCAC
>JBARMF010000576.1:0-2265 GCA_049802315.1 Candidatus Udaeobacter sp. | reverse complement strand
TCAGTGTAGTGAAACCAGTGGTGCGAAGGCGCTGGTGAATTGGGATCGTGGGTTGGCTGGTTCGCGCGCCAGAAATCGCGCAACTGTTTGTCAATGTTGCGGTGAGCGGAATAATGAAACGACCGTGGATCGTCGACCCCTTTTTTGTCCCAGCCCTTAACTTCGTCTGCAATCAGGGCTGCCTTTTCCAAGCTTAGTCCATCGAGCAACGCGTCGACCTTTGCGGCTGTCGACGTATTCGCCAGGCGCTCATCTGCAATCGCACCGACGATCTCATGTCCCAGCGGCCCGTAAGCAAGAATCGAAGCGGGAAACGTGACGACCGCGAAAGCAACTAGAAATCCGTGACGAGTGAAATTCATCGATGTGCTGCCACGATCAGAACTTCAGTGACGCATCGAGAAAATGGTATTGCCATGCAAATACACCGAATGCGATTCCACCAATCGCTAAAAGAATTGCGTGAGCGCGAAACCAAAGCCCGTGCCCCGGCAGTCTGACAAAGCGAACCGCGGCAATAATCAAAAGAACGACACCTGCCATCAAGACCCAGCCAACGACATGGAACGCCTGCAACCATGGATTGATGGCGTCACCGAGAATCACGATGTGCTCCAATCCCTGGCTAAGAGCAACGATTGGCGTGAGAATGAAAGCCACTTCGCCGAGGCAAACAATTCGCGAGAGAAAATATAGAACGCGATCACTCTTCGTACTGAAGAGCGGGCGCTGATATCGTTTGCGGATTATGACCGCGATGGGCCACAGCAGCACGGTGAGGAGCGCGAGCAGCAAACTTCCACCAACCAGTAAACCGATAAAGATTTTGCTCGCGTACCACGGAACGCGCTGTCCTTCGTAGATCGCAGGGAAAGGGAGCATTTCAACGACAGCGCCTGAAGCGTCGCGGCGAAAGCCAACTCGTTCCAAACCGTTTATTTCTCGATAAACGAGCGGAGCGATCTCACGCCAGCGTTTTAGTTCTCCACTTTGATTTTTCATTCCTTCAATTTGGAGAACACCTTCCTTATCGCTGCTGACGCTAAACTGATCGGCCAACGCGACAATCTTCAGGAACGTTGTTTCTGCACGTCGTGTTCCATCATATAGAGCACTAACTGCGCGTCCGTCTGATTTCGCCGAGTTTGGATCGACATTGGGCTTGGTTTGGCCTGCACTCGGGAAATAGCGACTTACAAGCGTCCGCCAGACTTCGCCCCGGCCGCCACCAACGTCCTTACCGAGGCTGTTGTAGGATAGGAAATAGCCAAAGTGCGCATCGGGAATCAGGATCATGTCGCTATGGAAATAAACTGTGTCACCGCCGTGAGCGATGATGCGAACAGGATCGATCAGATATTCCATGAACGTAATGCCGAGGCCGGGGAGCATTGCGTGAAATTCAAATTGCCGGGTCTCCATTTGCCGCACGGTCTCTGGTTTTAGAATCGACACACCGTCGACCGCGCCATCCTGCAGAAAGGCGAGCATGAATCGCGTCATGTCAGCAGCTGTTGTGGTGAGCGCTCCAGCTGGCGCCGCTTGGACCCATTCGAAATCGCGCGGCTTCTTAGACGCGCTGAGATAACCTTTCGACATCTGCGGCGCGAGCTGCGGCGGCAACGGCTGATCGAAAGTCGAATTGTTCATCCCCAGCGGTTTCAAAATGTGATTTTCGATGTAACGCTCGAATTTTTCGCCGCTCACGCGTTCGACGATGTAACCCGCAAGCGTGAAGCCGTAATTCGAATAAGAGGGGATTTTACCGGGCGGAAAAATGCGAGCGGGCATTTCATTCACCAGATACGTGCGCAACGGTTTGATGTCGCTTTCGTGCGCGACGAAAAGATTCTTCAATGTTTCCTGGAACCCGCCTGTGTGCGTAAGCAATTGCTGCAGCGTGACAGGCTCCGGATAAGTTTTTGGGATTGGAAAATCGAGGTAATCATTGACGTCGCGGTCAAGGTCGAGCTTCCCTTGTTCGACCAACTGCATCACGGCTGTGGCAGTGAATAACTTCGAGATCGAACCCGGACGAAACAGAGTCTGATCGGGAAGCACCGGTTTCTTCCCTTCGACATCGGCGTAACCGTAGCCCTTTTGAAATAGCACCTGACCGTCTTTCACCACTGACACGACCGCGCCGGCGATGTTTCGATTTCGCAATTGCGACGGAATCAGCGCATCAAGAAAAGTTTCGAAATCGGCTTTGGTTAGTTCAGGCGCGGGACTCGTCTTCGGCGCAACCACAGAAACCTCCGGCGG
>JBARMF010000575.1:0-2261 GCA_049802315.1 Candidatus Udaeobacter sp. | reverse complement strand
CCCTATGGGCTAGGCGCTCTTGGCGCCGCTTGATCACGCGGGTTTAATTGGCGCCTCCCCAATAGCTCCAATTAACCTACAAAATCGCGGCATTCGCGGTATTTTCGATCAGTCGGGTGTAGCGCGACTCACATCCGGGGCTAAATACCCGGCGCCCCCGACCTCGTGATTAAATAATGTTTCGAGCGTGCTTACTTTGGCGACCGAATCAGGAAATTAGTAACAATTTGAATGCCTTAGGGTATTGAGGTTAACGAAAGCTTTGGCTACAAATGAGGCTTGTGAGAATTGTGCACCGCCCATTATTCTGTTAAAAATGTTTGAAATTAAAACTGTAGAATTTCAGGCGCTATTTAAGAAATCTCTTTTAGGAGTGTTGTCGGATGCGTAGCGCGGTCAATACAGGCAGACCTTTACCAAGTGCCACAGCGAGTTCATCGCGTCCCATAGGACTGTCTTCCAAGAGGATTATTGACATCGTTTTGGCGGTCTCCGGAATTGTTTTGCTCGCTCCTTTGTTGATCATCTGTTTTGTGTTGACCGTTGTTACCTCGCCTGGACCGGAACTGTTTCGCCACAGGCGCGTCGGATTCAATGGAAAGCATTTCGATTGCTTGAAATTTCGCACGATGGTGACAGACGCGCCGGAGCGATTGCGTACACTTCTTGAGTCGGATCCGGCTGCTGCCGCGGAATGGCTAGCCACTGAGAAGTTGCGGTACGATCCACGGGTGACCGCGATCGGCGCCATTCTGCGCAAATCTAGCCTCGACGAGCTACCTCAGTTGTTCAACGTCCTTAGGGGCGACATGAGCATTGTAGGACCGCGCCCCGTTACTGATGAAGAACTGCTCAGGTACTCCGGCGCGGCCTGCGCTTACCTTGCGTGCCGACCGGGTATCACTGGTCTTTGGCAGGTTAGTGGTCGCAGTTCGACGACATACAATAAGCGCGTCGCATGTGATGCGTTTTATGCGCGCAACTGGTCAACGGCACTGGATGTCAAGATTTTGGTTGCCACGATTCCTGTCATTTTGCTTTCCGATGGCGCTTATTGAACTTTGCTGTTCAACTAGTTTATCGCAGAAAATGCGGGTCGGGCGGGCCAAATCTATAGGCGTTTCTTTCCAGCGTAGCTGAGGCTTATCATTTACATTGGCGGCACTTCGGCGACGAAGATTGGACCATGGATCTCTAACGCATCTGCGACGCCGCCCGGCAATAGATCAACCGGCTTCGCTCCCATAGTTTGAGTTCCTGCAATGGCGCGGCTTGTCGACCTATATGACGCCATGACCTGCCCGGCATTAAGTCCGAGACGCCGCTCCAAAAGGGTGAGCGCGAAATACGTTTGGTCTGCATTACACGATCGCACCAACGACATCGGTCCGTCCTCGCGTTTGGTTTTTCCGCCTTCCTGAATCGATGCATTGCGAGCATGCGACTGGATGCCGCGTCGCACGTAAAATCCCGCCCCCGATCATGATCTTCGCAGTATGCGACGAACACGGTCATGATCGAATGCAATTGCCCCATACATCGGAAGTATTTTGGACTGATATCTGATCTCGAGCCCCGGTTCTTTTGCCGGGCCCGCGGCCATCCCGGCGCCGACCTCCAGCCGGACTTCAATCGGGAGAAGCAGCCGCTGTTGAAATGGGTTCTCGTGCCCTGGTCTAGCAAACTTGATGATCCAATCCCGCTGCCGAAGGGCCGCAAGCTGGTCACTCTGACGGACGCCGCCAACTACATCATCACCAAGCTTGCGAAGGCCGAACACTCCATGCCGGAATGGCAGGCCGCCATGGAGGCGTTCATCTGGCTGCGGAGAGCGGCGGCCCGACGATGTTCGTGCGGATGGGTGTGATGCGCGCCTTGAATCGTTCACGTCGAGCCGATGTTTGACTCTTCACAGGAAGAAACGCATTGGGGCAAACGCCAAATTGGCGAGGAACCGTCGAAATTCCTTTCAAGGCGTCGATGGAGGATCCTTTGATGCCGCTAAAGCGTGGCAAAATTATCGGATATGACCGCGAACGACTGGCCTTCAGTTGTCATTCGGCCTGCAATATTGACCCCCTAAGCCGGGGGATCGGCGTCCAAAATTGACCCCCTATAGGTTGGTCTGTTGCGCTGCCTGTTTTGTCATGAAGCAGGTGGTGGGGGATGCTGATCGTGGAGACAATTGCCCGGATACGGCGCGAGCACTTCATCAAGGGCAAGACGATCAAGGAGATCGCCCGTGACCTGAAGGTGTCGCG
>JBARMF010000574.1:0-2802 GCA_049802315.1 Candidatus Udaeobacter sp. | reverse complement strand
GCCAAGTCGCGCACGCGCTGCACGATACGATCTTCCCGCATGGAGCGGTAATGTTCGCAATCGACGATGACTTTTTCGGCGTTCTTGTCTCTGGCTTGCAGTAAACGATTGAGCAAAAACTGGATGGCTTCGAGCGTCTCGCCGTCGCGTCCGATGATCCGCCGGCTTTCTTCAGTGTAAATCTGCAGCGTCGCGTTACCACCTTCGTTGGTGGTCTCCTCGATTTGCACCACGAAACCGAGGTACCCGAGCATCGTGTCCAGCAGATCTTTTGGCGTCATCATCGTTTTCGTTTTCCAGCAGGCGCAACTTTTTCGAGAATCGGCATGGGTTGCCGTTTGTTCTGATAAAATTGCAGGATGCTGAAAAGATTTTGCGCTGTGTAATACAATGCCAGAGCCGCCGCAAAATTGTAGCAGAAAAATAGGAAGATCAGCGGCGTAAACATCATTATGCGGCGTTGTGTGGGATCGCCCGTCTTGGGTGTCATCGCCATTAGCCAGACCTGCGTAGCCGCCATGAGAAGCGGGATAATGTTGATCGGGAAACCGAGGACGGGGAGATGCGCCACGGTATCGGGTTGGGACAGATCGTGTACCCAAAGAAACTTCGCGTTTCGCAATTCCACAGCTTGCGCGAGCATCTGGTAAAGTCCGAAGAAAATCGGGATCTGAATGGCCATCGGCAAACAGCCGCCCACAGGATTAATGCCGTACTGCTTATACAGCTTCATCACCTCCTGGTTCATCCGCGTCGGGTCGTCTTTGTATTTTTCGCGCAGCTCCTGCATCTTCGGCCCAAGCAACGCTGTTTTGCGCATTGTTTGATTCGCTTTGCTTTGGAGCGGCCAGAGCACGAGGCGGACGACAAGGGTCAACACGAGAATGGCGACGCCGTAACTTTTGACGAAACCGTGGATGGTGTTGAGAAAATTGAGCAGAAATTGGCTGACGATTTTGAACACTCCGAAGTTCATGATCTCCGCTTCGTTGTGCTCGAGTTGAGCCAGCCGATGATAGATTTTCGGGCCCGTCCAGATTTGAAAGCGCGCGGTGTACGTCTGGCCTGGCTGTACCTGAAACCCCGGCATGCGCATCGCGCCTTCTATGCCGACCAAGTGTTGCTCGGTTGAAACTTCAAACGAACGGCCCCAGACACCGGTAGCTTTCGCGTTCAGCGGCGCGATGATCGTCGCGAAAAACTGGTCGCTTACGGCTGCCCATTCTGCTCCGGCAACATTCTCCTGGAAAACCGCCTGCGCGGCATGCGCACCGATACCGAGAACACCACTGCTGCCTTGAAATGAACTTACGTTGCGGTCTTTGGCTTTACCATTAATGCACCAAACCAGTCGCGTGTAGTACGGATAGTCCCTCGGATGAATCGGTGCCGCCGAACCGAGCGCGAGGAAGTAGTCAGCGTTTGTATACGGCTGCGCGCCCGTATTCTGAACATCGAGATTCAGCTCGAGAAGAAAATTGTCTTTCTTCTGGTTCGACTGCAGCAACGAAAATTTCTTTCGGATTGTGATTCCGTCAGGCGTAGTACGCTCGCACTGAACGCTGCTGTCGGAGTCACGCGACAACGTAAATTCCGGAAGCACAGGCTTTGCAGGGTCATCAACCATCGCACCGATAGGCATGTGCTTGGGAGAATTCAAGATCACGCGCTTAGCGTCTTCGGCGATGTGGTTGAACATAATCGCCTCCGCAATGCCGCCACCGCGGTTAGTGAAGCGCAATTCGAAATCTGAATTGCGCAGCGTCTCGCCCTTTTCCGCAAAGGTTGAAACTGATTCAGCGTCCTGCGGCGCAGCTTCGGGCGTGGCAAGCGGAGACGGCGAAGCGCCGAGGATCGCCGGCGTGGCTGTTGCCGAAGTTTGTCCGGGCGTCGCAGTGACGAGAGCCCGTCTGGGCGCCATCTGTTTTGCCAAATACACTTCCCATATGACGAGCCCAACTACGCAAAGAGCGACAACAATCCACGCTGTTCGATCCATAAATTCGGTTTTGCACGATCAGACGCAGCGACGGATCTCAGTCTGAGGTCCGCCAGCCCAGCGCGGCGGCACCGGGTCGTACCCACATCCACCCCATGGTTGGCAGCGAGCCAGGCGCTTCAAACCCAGCCAGCTTCCGTGTCGAACGCCATGCGTCTCCACCGCTTCCAGAAAATATCTCGAACAACTCGGGGTAAACCGGCAGCCGCAGTCAGGACCGCACAGCAGACGAAGCAGCGGCGAAAGCGTGCATTGATAAAGGCGAATGATAAAACGAACCAGTCCGAGCATCAGAGCAGAATAGAAGCGCGCCTAGCGAGGCGCAACCATTCATCTTCCAACGCGCCATAACTCGCGGTCGCGGCTTCGTATCTGGCAATAATTACGAACCAAATGCCTTGTCGCAGTTCATGCTGGTGCCGGCGAACAATTTCTCGCAAACGACGTCGAACACGATTGCGAACGACCGCCCCGCCTACGCGGCCTGAAGTAACGAATCCTGCACGCCACAGACGACAATTCTCCATCGCCAGCGCATTTAGCATCAGAAGTTTGCCGCGCTGCGTGATTCCGTTCCGTTTCACGCGCTCATATTCTGAGCGATGCGTCAGCCGGCGCGTTTTTGGAAATGAGAATGAACTCACCTTTGTATTTTGCGTCGACAAGACTTTTTTCCCGAGCGAGCTGCCTCAAGACGCAGTCGCGATTCGTGATTCAACGCTCCGTACAAAAGAAATCTTCCACCGAAAACCGGGGGAAGACTTCTCAAAGAAAAGAATTTCAGCTTTACTGCGCAGGCGGCG
>JBARMF010000573.1:0-2904 GCA_049802315.1 Candidatus Udaeobacter sp. | reverse complement strand
GCTAATCCTTTGCACCAACTTCGCATCCAGCTGCTCGGCAATCGTGTTAGCTACTTCGCTCTCGACGGCGAAAACATCATCCAGTTTGCGGTCGTAACTGTTGGCCCAGAGGTGAGCATTGGTGCGCGTATCAATTAGCTGAACATTGATGCGGACCTTATCAGCTGACCTTTGCAGGGATCCTTCCAAGACTCTCCCGACGCTAAGTTGACGGCCGACCATTCTTAGATCGATAGGTTTGTTTTGGTAGGCTTCAGTGGAGGTGCGCGCGATGACCTTCAGATCAGCCAGACTGGCGAGCTTGGTCAGAATTTCATCCTGAATACCGACGGTGAAGAACTGATCGTCCGCGTTCGAACTGAGATTTTCGAACGGAAGAACCGCAATCGCTCGATCCAGAGCGGAAGAGGACTTCGTGCGTTGGTAGAGCGAGGTGGCAAGTAAGACAACAACTACTGCCAGCGCGAGGCCTGTCGAAGCAAGGACGAGACCTTTTCGCCGCCGGCGCGCAGCAGGCTCAAAACGGAGGTAGCACCGGTGAATCTTTGTGAGTAGCTCTCGCGCGGTTTGTGGTCGCTTTCCCGGGTCGAGCGCTAACATCGACTTCAACAGCGTGACGCATTCGAGGGGGACGTGTCTATTTCTCAACTGCTTCAGCGGAAGTTGCTCAGTTTGCTTTGCCCGAACTTCCCCAATCGAGCGGCCGGCGAACGGTGTGCGTCCTGTCAGCAGATACCAGAACGTGACCCCAAGAGCATAAAGATCCGAACGTGTGTCAATCTGCTGCTGGCCCGTTTCATCAAATTGCTCCGGACTAGCGAAAGCAGGAGTGCCTATGAAGCCTGCTTGCGTCCGAAAAGTCGGATTCTGTGCAGCGATAACTTTCGCCACGCCGTAGTCGATTATCTTGACCAATAGCTGATCGCTTGCGTGTGACTCGATCATCAAGTTTGACGGCTTCAGGTCACGGTGAATGACTCCGCATTCTTCTCCAGCGGCCAAGCCGCGTGCTGTTTGCTCTACTACTTCAAGAGCGAGGCTTAAAGGAAGCGGCCCGTCGCGTTGCACTCGCTGTTCGAGCGTTTCACCATGGACAAGCTCCATGGCGTAAAAGCACTCCCCATCCTGCTCACCGTAATGAGTTACTCGCGCTACGTTGGGATGATGAATCTGTGCGGCCGCGCGCGCTTCGCGCAGGAATCGCGCACGAGCAGTGGGATCTTCGGCCAACTTTTGACTGATGACTTTGAGAGCGACCGTGGAATTAAGAACGGTGTCGCGAGCACGATATGTGACTGCCATTGCCCCGGAGCCGAGTATAACAGGGAAGCCGTCGGCGTTTACTTCGACTTCAAAGTGAGCGTAACGCAATGGACCAAGTCTGACTTTATTGCCTTCACTGCCTTGCTCCACTTCGTGGTCCTCGGCGAGAAAGCCAAAACTGACCAGGCAACGAACACATTCGCCGTCAGGGCCGGGATGGGTAATTGATCGCCCACAGCGCGCGCAAACTCCTGCGCCTTTTCCTTGCGGCGGAGCCGTGACGCTCATGCGGTCAGAATGCGGTAAACGTAATGCAGCTCGTCGTCGATGTCTTTTGGATCGGAAACCGTGCTCGCTACTTCGGCCCGAAGGGCGTGTCGATACGTTTGGCGCAATCGCGAAAGTGAGACACGGAAATTTTCAACCGATGTGCCCAGCCGTTTCGCTACCTCCTCCTGATTCGGCGCCGTCATCGTTCCCCCGGCTACGAACGGCCTTAGCTCATCTACCCACTGCCGCTTGCCTTCCTCAGCAAACCTCTCCCGCACATTCTTCCACGCCCGTGTCACCACACTAGAGGCCCACGCGAGATCGTATGAGCTGACATCGCTCAAATGAGCAGTCGCGTTCATCGCTGCCTCGGCGTCGATCAGCTGGTCGTCAAACGACACAATCTGCTGCCCGCCACCTCGCTTCATCGCGCTCACGCGCTCCCGCTGCTTCAGGAGGAAATTTTGCATTGACCCCAGCAGGAACGTACGGAGTCGGCCCTTTTCCCGATCTGCACGGCTCAACGTGTTTTGCTGAAGTAGATGCTCGAAAAAACCCTGGACGAGATCTTGGGCGTCGCCCGGCGAATAGCCGCGCCGCCTAACGAATGTGTAGAGCGGCGGCCAATACATTTCGCTAAAAGCGGCGAGCGCTTTGCGCGCCGATTCGTCCGCGTCGCCATCGCCCGCCTGCAATACGACCGTCCAATGCGTCGTCTGAAATGGCGCACCGCCGTCTCGCAGCGTTCCCGGAATCGGTTTCGTAGATTAGTTATCATAAGTTGCCGAAAGCCTTTTACGATAAAAAACAGAGTTGCCGTGCTGCGTTCGCACGACGCCAGTCGGTGCCATTCACTGATACGGCTCGGAAACAAGCGCGATTAAGCGACGTTCAGAACGACGCGGCCGTTTACTTTGCCTTCTCTCAGTCGACTGAAAACTTCATTGATGGAATCGAGCGGGAGTTGCTCGATCGTCGCCTTCACTTTGCCTTCGGCGGCAAAGGCGAGCGCTTCCTCAAGATCTTTTCTGGTGCCCACGATCGAGCCTCGGAGAGTATAGCGACTTAGCACCACATCGAAGATGGACACCGGAAATTCGCCGGGAGGCAATCCAATCAGGACGCATGTGCCGCGGCGACGAAGCATGCCGATGGCTTGCTTGAATGCGATGGGCGACACAGCTGTGACGAGAACACCGTGAGCTCCGCCGATTTCATCCTGAATTTTGCGCGCTGGATCCTCCGCGCGCGCGTCCACTACAATTTGCGCGCCGAGCTTGCGCGCTAAATCCAATTTTTCTTGTCCGACATCGACAGCCGCTACATGAAATCCCATGGCTGTGGCGTATTGAATGGCGACATGCCCTAAGC
>JBARMF010000572.1:0-6604 GCA_049802315.1 Candidatus Udaeobacter sp. | reverse complement strand
GCCGGGACTGATTGCTGGACCGAAATTGTCACCTCGCCAGGAGCACGATGTCGAGCTTGGCTGGAATGCCGCAAAAGAAATTGCCCGACTCGATATCGGGCAAACAATCATCATCAAAAACGGCACGATCGTTGCCGTCGAAGCCTTGGAAGGAACAAACGAGGCCATCAAACGCGGTGGAACGCTTGCCCGTGAAGGCGCAGTCATGGTCAAAGTCAGCAAACCGAATCAGGATATGCGTTTCGACGTGCCAGTAATTGGCATCGAAACGATTCGCATCGCTGCTGAATCGGGAGTGCGTGTTATCGGTGTTGAGGCCGAAAAGACCTTGCTGCTCGAGCGGGACGCCGTTATTGCGCTCGCGAATGACTCGAATATGTCAGTCCTTGCGCGGTGATCGCGTGCTACTCGGGCGTCGTCGCTGGTGCTTGATTCGATAGGTCAGAAAACATTCGTCGCCGACTGTGCGCATATCGATCAACGAGCAATGCACGCTGACGGGAAGAAATTCCTTGCTCAAACCTGTTAGCGTAGGTGCTTTGCCTCCGCCGAACATGTACGGCGCGATTGTAAGATTGAGCTGATCGACTAAGCCCTGTTCCAATAAGGAGCGAAAAAGAGTCGGGCCGCCTTCACACGCAAGCGTGCGGACCTTGTATTGATCACGCAAAGTTTTCAACATCGAAGCGAGATCGACTTCCGTGGCATTCGTTAGGTGCAGTGTTGCCATTTTACGCAAAGCCTCCTGATTCTTCGGAGGCATCCGTTTAGTTGAAAAAATAATAATGGGCGAAATGCCGGATTGAAAAACCTTCAGTCGATCGTCGATTCTGCCTTTGTTCGAGACGATTACGCGAAGCGGAGAGCGAGACTGATTACGCTTGATCCTCAATTCCTGCAGTTCCGCCGGCACTCCGAGCCGCACGTTGTCGCGTTCCAGACTTGTATGACCGAGAAGAACTGCATCTGCCAGAGCGCGCTGGCGAAACAAATGCAGCTTGTCTTCACGTGAAGTGAAATCTACCGGCCCGAAATTCTTCGTCGTGACCTTGCCGTCAGCGGTCATCGCAAAAGTGGCAATGACGAACGGGCGGTTGCGAATGTGGGAGCGGTCTTTGAGCCGCGACGATCGGGACACCAAGGTCCCTGCCACATTCTTACTCGGGTTCGCCGAGCTCATGTTCGAGCGTGACAACTTCCTTTTCCATTTCGCGGAGTTTTACGTGTTCTGCTGCGCCACTCGGTTTGTAAAACAGGTAAACAAAAGCGCCCGGAAGACAGCAAACGAGAATGATCACAAAACTCAGCGATCCGATGAGAATGGCTTTTGCTTCGGGAACGCCGCACAGCCCGTTGAGCATGATCTGCAAAACTTTTTCGCGGAGTCCAATTCCCGCGAAGCTAATGGGCAAAGCCGAGATCGTTCGTTCAACCGGCATGATAGCAAAAAAATCAATCAGCGGCACCCGTACACCCAACGCATACGCGGCAAACAGGAAAGCTGTAAACGTTGCAAGATGTGCCACGATCGACACGCCAAACGCAACGAGCGATGCCCGCCAATGACGGGCATACAGATGATAGGCCGCGAAAATCTCAATCAGTTTGTCGCGTCCCGGAAAATGGGCGGGAAAATAATGGAACAGTTTGAATCCACTAATGACGAACGTCGCAACCAGAAAGGACACCGACGTACTCAGAAGAATGAGCAACAGCCAGAGTAAATTTCGGGTCTGCGGTTTCTGCGCAAGAAAATCATATCGCAATGCGATCAACGTGGCCGTGACGGCAACGAGCGCAACGAGTCCGATGAATCGATCGAACACTACCGCCAGCAATGCGCCGGCTTTCTTGTCAGGCGTTTCCTTCAACAGGTAATAACTCTTGATGATGTCGCCGCCGGTGCCTCCGGGAAGGAATTGATTGTAAAATAATCCTATAAAAAACAGTCCGGTCAGGCGCGCGACACTGAGGTGGATGTTTTGCACTTTCAGCAACACGTGCCAGCGAAACGCGGCTGCTGCTTCCACCACGAAATAGGCCAGCATCGCCATTAGAACCCAGCGGTACTCCGCGTTCCGTAGCGCTTCCACCATCTGGGCGCGGCGGTTTGGATCGTGATAGACCCAATACAGGACGCCGACTGTGACGGTAAGCTGGAAAATCGTAACCAGAATCTTCTTCATTCGCCAAAGCGTTCCTTCCAGATTCGAATGGACTTGCGAATCGCATCCGCCGTTTTGTTCGGGCTCATCTCCCAGACAAATAAGCAGTTTGTGGGAAGAAGCGGAACAAGTTTATCGAAATCTATCGCGCCGGTAAAAGGTGTTTCATGGTCTTTAGCCGGCCATACGCAGTCCTGCACGTGGCAGCCAAACGCCTTGGAGCCGACCGCGCCCAACCACTCTGCGTGATCAATGAACCCCAAATTCTCCTTAATCTGTGAGTGCCCGAAGTCGTGCCAGTAGCCAACCTGCCCCGAATTCAATTCGTTCAGCAGGCTCGGCAACTCGCGTTCGCTCGGGATTTCTTCGTAACCGCGCCGGCTTTCCAAAGCGATCCGGACATTTTTCGAAGCTGCGTGCTCAACAATGCGGCGCAGACAATCTTTCACCCGCTGCAAATGAGCATCTGCGCGCCGTTCGCGCGTCTCGACCGCTTTCAGTTTCGCACGTACGTACGCGCGAGAGAGATGCTCGCCCGCTTTTGTCATCTTGATCAATCGATCGGTAATTGGCCGCATTTTCACCTGGCCCAAATGCAACACCACAAATGGTGCGCCCAGTCGTTCGGCAAAATCAATCGTTTGAAAAGTTTGTTTTACGGCGCGCTCGCGTTCCCCGGGAGAAACAGCAGAAAGCTGATAACAATCCGGCGAAGCCACCATCACTTCGACAGGCAACGGACAAAAATTATGCAAACTTGTGAAGCGCACCTGACCTGAATCGAACATTTTCTGAATTCCCGGCACCAGTGATAGCCGTGTCCCGTGCCCCAGTTCAATCGAATCAAACCCCAATTCGGTTTTGATTTCGCGGAGCATTTCATCTCCTGCGGTGTGCCGCCCGGAGTTCCAGCACGTGGAAAACGAAATCATCGGCACATGATCACCTTGTCATTCTGAGCGGAGTGAAGCGTGGTGGAACGAAGTCGAAGCTGCAACGCAGCCGACGGAGTCGACGAGGCCAGGCTTTCCATCCCGTGGCAAAAGGTTGAGTTTTTCAACGGGCTCCCTCGACTTCGCTGCGCTGCGCTCGGGATGACACTTGAGAAAATGTCGACCATTCAGCAAACCGGCTCAATCTCAGGCTCCGGTGCGGCTGAAACCGGCTGATCGCAAACGTGGCGTCCTGCAACACTCAAAACTAAAAAAGCAGCGATTCCATAGATCACTGACGCAATCGTCAGCGTTGTCCGCATTCCAATAAGATCGGCGAAACCGGGGGTGATCAGGCCCGCAACCGGCATTAAGCCGAAAAAGCTCATGCCCACAACTGCTGAAACGCGACCGCGCAAATGCGCCGGCGCTTGTTCCTGCACGATCGTGTTCGTAAGGCCAAAATTCATTGAGAGCGCAATGGCCATAGCGCCCATCGCACAGGCAGTCAGCAAGAAACCTTGTGACACCGACATGAGAAAAACACCCACCGCAATGGCTACCACGTTGCCAGTCATGAATTTCAACCGACTCTCGCGCGCAACGCTAAGCAAGCCAATCGAACCAAGGAACGCGCCGCTACCAGATATTGCCATCAATCCACCCATGCTTTTCGGGCCAAGATGTAGAATATCGCGCACGTAGAGCGGCAGCATCACTGAGATCGCCGGGAAAACGAAGATCGTGTTCAGCGCAATCAGCGTGATGAGGGAAACAATGATGCGATTGGAGCGAACATAGCGAAATCCCTCCAAAATCCCGCTACGGCGTTGTTGTTCTTCCTCCGCTGTTCCCAGCGGCCGTTTGGGTAATGAAACGAGTGCTGCGATTAATGCTACAAAAGAGAGCGCGTTCGCGAAAAATGCCGACGCGGCGCCCCACCACCCGACAAGAAGGCCGGCCACCGAAGGACCTATCAAACGCGATCCGTGAAACACCGATCTATCGAGAGCAACGGCTGCGGCGATTTCATCGCGCTTCACCAACTCCGGCACAAGCGCGCTGATAGCCGGCATTTCGTAAGCGAAAGCAATCCCCAGAAGCAACGCAAAGAAAACAATGTGCCAGATGCGAACGTGGCCGCTCATTACCAGGAATCCCAATGCCACAGCAAAGATGATTTGCGCAATTTGCGTGGCCACCAGGATCTTGCGTTTATCCAGCCGGTCAGCCAATGAGCCTGCAATTGGAGCAAGTATCAGCGCTGGCAATCCCGCAGCGAAATTAACCAGCCCAAGCAGAATCGCTTTATTCGTAAGCCCGCTCATGACCCAGCTTTGGGCCATCATCTGCATCCAGGTGCCACTGTCGGAAATGAGCGAACCGATAATGTATCGGCGAAACGGTCCTTGACGTAGCAGGGCCAGCGACTTCGATCCCGCCCATTTTTCCTGCGGCTTCATCGGAAAGACTCATCGTTGGCGGGACGTTTGTGTCAAACGCAGGGCGTTCTTACTCGTGCTCGTGCTCATGCTCCTGCTCGTGGCGCTAGACAATGACGAAGCACGAATGACGAAGGACGAAGGAATGACGAAGCGTGAATGTCGAATCCATGTTTGCAGCGCTTCGGTATGCGCCCTGCTCGCGGTCTTTTTCTATCCGAAAGGCCGCACGAAGATCCCTGTGCGAATAAGATCAACGTAAACGCCTGATTGGAAACCGCCGTGCGTTTGTTATTTTGAATCATGCGCATCGACAGATACACGCAGAAAACGCAGGAAGCGCTGCAGACGGCGCAGGACCTCGCGTCGCAACTGAACAATTCTGAAATCACGAACGAACATTTTCTTTCGGCGCTTCTAAATCAAAGCGATGGAATAGCTCGCCCCCTCCTCGAGAAGATTGGGACAAACGTTGATCAGTTGCAGGAACGGCTTCGCGCGGAGTTGGAGCGTCGTCCGAAAATCCACGGCAGCGCGGCCGATCTGCGCATCTCGAACGAGCTGCGCACCGTGCTCGACAGCGCCGAGAAGGAGATGTCCAAGCTCAAAGATGAATTCACCAGCGCTGAGCATTATCTGCTCGCGTTAGCCGGCGCGAACATTCCTGCGGCAAAATTGCTGAAGGATCTGGGCGGCACCCGCGACAAGCTGATGCAGGGACTTCAGCAGGTGCGCGGTTCGCAGCGAGTAACAGACCAAAATCCAGAGGGCAAATTTCAGACACTGGAAAAATACGGGCGCGATCTGACCGAGTTGGCGCGACGCGGGAAGATCGATCCAGTGATCGGACGGGACAACGAAATCCGTCGCGTCATGCAGGTCCTGTCGCGCCGGACGAAAAATAATCCGGTGCTCATCGGCGATCCGGGCGTCGGCAAGACAGCGATTGTGGAAGGTCTGGCACGGCGCATCATCAGCGGCGACGTGCCGGATTCGTTAAAGAACAAGCGGATCATCGCCATGGATATCGGCGCTATGGTCGCGGGCGCAAAGTTCCGTGGCGAATTCGAAGACCGCCTGAAGGCGTTCTTGAAAGAGGTAACCGATGCCCAGGGCCAGATCATTCTGTTCATTGATGAGTTGCACACCATCGTCGGCGCCGGCGCAGCCGAAGGTTCGGTCGATGCATCGAATATGCTCAAGCCGATGCTGGCGCGCGGCGAACTGCGCACCGTCGGTGCGACTACGATCGACGAATATCGTAAATACATCGAAAAAGATGCGGCGCTGGAGCGGCGCTTCCAGCCGGTGCTCGTGAACGAACCGACCGTTGAAGACACAATCGCGATCCTGCGTGGATTAAACGAGCGCTACGAAGTGCACCATGGCGTGCGGATCACCGACGGGGCATTGGTTGCAGCAGCGGTGCTGTCGCAGCGTTACATCACTGACCGGTTCTTGCCAGACAAAGCGATTGACTTGGTCGATGAAGCGGCGTCGCGTCTGAAAATCGAGCTCGATTCGATGCCGACCGAGATCGACGTAATCGAGCGCCAGGTCATGCAGCATGAAATGGAACGCCAGGCGCTCAAGAAAGAAAAGGATTCGGCCAGCAAAGACCGTTTGAAAAAGCTCGAGAGAGAATTAGCTGCGCTGAAGGAAAAATCGAACGCGCTAAAAGCCGAATGGCAAAAGGAGAAAGCGGTCATCGATGAGCAACGCAAGGTGAAGGAAGAGATCGAGCGATTCCGAACTGAATTAGAACGCGCGCAGCGCCGCGGTGAATTGGGCAATGCGAGCGAAATTCAATACGGCCGCATTCCTGAATTGGAAAAGAAATTGGCCGATCTCACTGCAAAATCGGCTAAGACTAAGAAACGCTTGCTACGTGAAGAAGTGACAGAGGAGGACATCTCCGAGGTCGTATCGAGCTGGACAGGCATTCCGGTTTCGCGTTTACAGGAGGGCGAGCGCCAGAAGCTCGTAAAGCTCGAAGAACATTTGCACCTGCGCGTCGTAGGCCAGGACGAAGCGATCAAGGCCGTGTCTAACGCGGTGCGTCGCG
>JBARMF010000571.1:0-8978 GCA_049802315.1 Candidatus Udaeobacter sp. | reverse complement strand
CTCGACGAGGTGGAGCTCGATGCGACGGCTACGCTTCCCGAACGCGAAGACATTCCGTTGCGCTACCGTTTGATGTGCGAATGGCAGCAAGCTGAAGCGGTGTTGGACCGGGAGCGGCTGCCAATGCAGTTGTTCTTCGGGATTACACCTGACGAATGCCGCAGCATCAAACAACGTTATCTCGGCCTGGTCACGTTGGTCGATCAAAGCATCGGCGCAATTCTCGGTTGCCTTGAACGGTGCGGCCTAACGGACCACACGATCGTAGCGCATACGAGCGACCACGGCGACAGTCTGGGCGCGCATCATCTTTTCGGCAAAGAAACGATGTTCGAAGAAGCCACGCGCGTTCCGTGGCTGATTCGATTGCCGGGCGAAACGCGGCAGAAGATGATTTCGCATCCAGTAAGTCACATCGATTTTGTGCCGACACTGCTGGATCTTCTCGGCCAATCAAATCATCCGCAGTGCGCCGGCAAAAGTCTGTTACCATTGATTAATGACGCGACCGCTTTGCCAAACAATGTCTTTGTCGAGTGGGCTCCGAACCGGACGAAAGTGAAGAAGGGAAGCAGGCTCGCGCGGCGGCGCATGATCAAGCGCGCTGTCGAAGAATCCACCCGGACGCTGGTTTCTCCCGAGGGCTGGAAGCTCTGCCTGCGCGACAAGGATTTGAATGAATTATACAACTTGAATGAGGATCCATTCGAAACGCGCAACCTTTACTCGGATTCGCAATACGCGTCAGTAGTGTCCCGTTTCAAAACCGGGATTTACCGATGGCAGGAGGCGACTAATGACAAGCTCAAGTTATGAGTAAAATCGCGCCGCTTTCGATGGAGCAAGGCGCAACGCGAAGTTGCGCCAAACGAGCAGGGGCGCCTTTCCAGACGCCCCTTCGCGTTGTAGTTCCGCTGTCGAAGGATCAAGCTCAAGGCTTAATCCACATTGTGGCTGAGCTAGCCGCGCCTACTTCATATCCTGGGCCAGGCTCCAGAGTTACCACAACGCTGTAGGCCTGACGGAAGGATGATGCCCTTGAGTCAGGCAACGTTTTGACTTGGATTACTCCGTAGCCGGATTGTCCGATGCGGGCCGGAGACACAAGCAGAACGTAATCAACTCCAGCGATAGCGGTGCCGCTGACCTTGAAGTTTACATACCTTCCATCGAAGCTAAGTGCAGGCATGGTGTCCAGTACGGGCTGCATCTCCAGTACGAATGAACCGATCTTCCCACGGGTAACATTATCGGTGCTATGGATAGTGATAATCGGGGATTCCGCAATCTCAGGGCCCGTTGGGGGAGGGGGCCACTTCACAGGACCCGGCTTCGCATTGGTGACTGGCGCAAGCGCAAACGCAAGTGCAGACACTATGGTTATGAATACGGTGTTTTGAATTTTCATGTGTTTTATCTTCTTTCTTTGTTAGGCTTTCCATGAACTCTCGTCATTGAGGGATCATTTCCGGCCGTTCACTGAGGTAATGCGTAAAAGACGGCGCCAGGTTACGCAGGAAGTTCGCTTCGCGAGGTTGGAACCGTTAGACGGTTGAAGCGTTAAAGAGTTGAAGCGGAGCGACCGCGGATTCGTCGACGGCGTCGGCTCCAGACGCGAAGCCACGCTGCCCCGAGAGGTGCTCCGGGACAGCGTAGCGCGCGGTTCGTGCACCGTCAGTTTGACGACTGGTTCGACTGAACTGCAGGTTTGATCCACATTGTGGCGGAGCTAGCTGCGCCTATTGCATATCCTGCGCCAGGTTCCAGGGTCACTATAACGCTGAGCGCCTGGCGGAAGGCTGATGCCCTTTGGTCAGGCAACGTTTTGACTTGGATAAGTCCGTAGCCGGATCCTCCGATGTAGGCGGGAGACGCAAGCAGAACGTAATCAACTCCAGCGATAGCGGTGCCGCTTACCTTGAAGTTTACGTACGTTCCGGCGAACCCGAGTGCGGGGCTCATGTCCGCGTCAGCTATTTTCCCAAGCGAGCGCACCAGTACGAATGAACCGGTTTTCCCCCGGGTGACGTTGTCGGTGCTGTGGACAGTGATAACCGCTTGTACGGGGGCCGAGGTCCCTAGTGTCGGATCAGGCCCACCCTCCAGATGCTGCCCCGCCTGGAGGATTGGCGCAAATGCAAATGCAATCGCGACCAGTGTGACTGTGTATATGTTGTTTCTGTTTTTCATGTGATTTATTTTCCTTTTGTTTTGGCCTTCCTTGAACTCTCGTCATTGAAAACTCATTTCCGGCCGTTCACTGAGGTAATGCGTAAAAGCCGGCGCGAGGTTACGCGGTAACTTGGCGAGCAAGCGCCGATTACGTCGATATTGCGGATAATGCAGACGGCAGTCGGCGAGTCGTTGTGGTTGAATAGGGCGAATACCTCGGTCTGGCTGTGTTGTTAATGCCGACCTATTAGTTAAAGCGCTCCAGAACCCGGGCCTGGATTCTCAGGGGGCGAGCCTGAACCGAGCGATGTGCCGAGGCTACCGCGTCTTACCGAAAGCTCATTTCCGGCCGTTCACTGAGGTCATGCGTAAAGCAGGCGCGAGCTTACGCGGAAGGTTGGCTTCGGAGGTTTTGTTTTGCTTTCCTGCCTGGCGTTTCGATGTGTTCTCGCCATAGCGCGATACCCGATACTGCTGCGCGCCCAAGCCAGGGAAGGAGAAGCAGAAAAGTTACGATTATCGTTCCGCCATCTTGATGGTCCATAGGTCTCGATCCTTTCTTTTCTGTGTTCACCCCCGTACTGCGTAAGATTTGGCGCGAGGTTACGCGGAAAGTTCGCTTCGCGAGATTGCACCGTTAAACGGTTGAAGCGTCAAAGAGTTGAAGCGGAGAGACCGCGGATTGTGGATGCACACGCGCTACGGTTGCGTGCAGAACTCGGCGCAATCTGATTTGCGTTAGCTTAGAACGAGGTAGCAGTGATTCGAGACAGCCGTGTAAATCCGAGGAAGATTATTTTTGCTTTTCCTCACAGAGTTTTTGAAAAGCGGGATCAGCGCGCAAAGGGTCCCAGATCGGATCAAGTCTAAGGAGGACTGGCGTAGCTGGCATAGGGCCGTAAAGCCAGCTAATGTACGGCATTTGTAACAGCCGGCTCAGAGTTGAGATCGAATGGGTACTGTCGCCGAACATCATCTGAATCAGTGCTAGTACCTCTTCACGGGTGGGACCGGATAGTGGATCTGTGGCAATCGGTAAAAGCGTGGTGGCGCGCTCCGCTTCACTTAATGCCATCTGCTTTTCCCCTAATGCCGCGTTAGCAAGTGCCAGTTGTTGCGCAAAGAACGAGTTATCCGGTTGATCGCGACAAAGCGGCTTCAGCACCTCGCGCGCCTGTGCAGCGGTTGCTTTTGCTGCCGCGGTGTCCCCAGCAAGGCATTGGGCAAAAGCCAGTACTATTTGGTTCGTGCCTTGGTCGATTTGAGAAGCAAACTGAAATTGTGCGTGCTGGGCTTGCAGCAATCGAATGGCCTGAGGGTGATTACGTTCCAGCCCCAGTCGAGTCATCTTTGTGATGAAAGGCTGAATTGGACTTCGCAGGTTTATTTTCGTTAAGAGGATTGCAGCTTCGGGTAGATTGCCCTCTGCCTGATAAGTCCCCGCTTTTGCTGCGACGATGTCGAGATCGTCTGGAGTAATTTCCAGTTTGACCCATTTGCAAGATGCCTTTGTAGTGCGTGGGTCCCGTTTTTATGTTCGGCAGGCGCGACACCTCCTCTTCTTTTTACCGCGTTAAATTCCTTCAAACGCTACGTCCGCACTACAGAGATCAGATAGCGCAATTCGTCTTCCACGTCGCCGGGCGCAGCGACGGTATGTGCGATTTCCTCGCGTAATAGCGTTTGGTAACGCTGACGAAATCGGTAGAACGCTTGTTTGACGGCGTTCTCGGTCATGCCGAATTCAAGGGCGACCTGGGCTTGCGACGGTCGATCCGGTTCGTCCATGAGCATTTTCTTCATCTGATCAAAGAAGCGCACATTCCCTGCGCTGCGATACTCTTCGCGCAGTCGCGCCATCACTTGCTCCAACACCGTTAACGCCCAACGCCGTTCGTAGATTTGGTCGGCCGTGAGTCGATCGCAGCGTTCGGCCTCTATGCGCTCTCCCTCCTGAATGTCGTCGAATGGAATTAAGCGTTGTCCTTTACCGCGTTTGAGCGCCATGGCATGACGCGACTCGTCAGCGAGAAAATGTTTCACTGAGGTAAGCAGGTACGAACGAAGTCGTCCTTTTTCCTTGCGCACACTGTTCAGATCTTTGCGCTCCAGTAACAACGCGAAAAAGCCCTGGGTAAGATCTTCGGCGTCCTCAGTGCCGACACCGTGCCGCCGCACGTAACCATAGATCGGCCGCCAATACGTGCGGCAAAGTTTTTCCAGAGCCTTCTGTGCCGCCGGCGATTCACCCTGTGCCTCGAGCACCACGCTCCAGTGCGTGGTAGCAAAGATCCCTGGACCACGGACCGTCTCGTCGGTCCCGCTCGCTGACGTCAACCAATGTTCCGCAGGAGGCATATTACAATGCAAACAAACGACGGCACGAAAGGCAAGTCTGGATTGCCCCAGCGCAAATCTGTTTCCAATTACGCCTCAAATCGATAACCGTGCAGTTCAATTTCTTTGGCGAATGCCTTCTCTATCATTCGCCGTTGTTGGTCGTTGAACACTTCCTGATACGGCCTCCGGTCGGCGCGATATTCCGATTTGGCTGCGACACCGAGGGTGCCATCAAACGGAATGTTAAGTTGCGCGAAAATTTCACCCAGCTCCGCAAACAGGTTTTCAAAGCGAACAATTCGATCGACGATGATTTTGCTCCGCGAACGATCCAGGTACCGGAAGTCGTTTATGGGAAATCGTCCGCGAGCGAGATATTCGTCGAGCGAAAGTCCACCGCCTTCGCGGGCCGCGTGCATGTTGTAATGAGACAAAATTTTGTCCCACGGATTGCGTTCTACACAAAATTTCAAGTAGCCGTTCCAGACATCCACGGGAACGCGTTGCTTCACCTCGCGCGCCGGCATGTGATTATAAAATTTCGTGTGGCTTGTCATTGTTTGGCGCAGTACGGACAAGAGCTTGCCTGGTCGTTCGAGAATTTCTGGAACCGGATTAACCAGGCCCTCGTAGTTACGCGGTTGATGTCCTTCCACACGCGGCGCAATTGGCGTCACGATGTCCTGAGGACCACAATGTTTGGACAGAAACACTTCGATGCTCGTGCCCGCGGTCTTGGCGGTTTTGATGAAGATGAATTTGTATTTGTGGGACAGGATCATCGAACGTGGGCCAACGCTGTCACTTTAATCACGATCGTATTACTGCGGCCTCTCGAAGAGTGCCTCGAAGCGCGGGTGGCCTCGCAGCTCATCAAGCATGGCGTCGACTGACATTCCTGTAGGACCGATGTTGTCATGATGTAGGTACTCACGTTTAAGGTAATCAATCGCTTTCGTTTTGTCGCCCAGTCCTGCGTAAATCAAGGCGGATAAATAACCGCGGACGAATTCCTGCCGCGCCTGCGCATCAAGCTGCCGAACGATGTCAACTGCTTCATCCGGCGAAAAGTCCGCCGTTCGCTTTATTCCCTGTGGTGTTATGTCAAAAACCCACGCGAGAATTGCGGAAAGGACGAAACCCAGCGCGAGAAGCACGACGACAGCTTTCATCATACACGGAGGCGCATCGAACGTCGGCAGAAAAATCGATGCGGCTTGGATCAGCAGCCATGAGGCGACAGCATACGCGACTTCGACTTTGTAAACCTTCCGCCGTTTCAGCTCGGCGAAAAATCTACTCGCCTTCTTTAGGAAGGTCCGCGGGCTGTTCTCATGAGCGGGAGTGCCGTTTACCGAGGTAATAGCATCCCAATTCATGCCGTCGGCAGAGGATGTCACTTCATCCTGCGAACTTGGAATTATGGAGATTGAATTGAGCATACATTCCTCCGAAATCATGGTCTTGGGTGCGGAGTGGGACGCGGACTGGGATGCGGCCGCACGGATTCGCTTACGTAGCGCATGTAAACTCCGCGGCCAAAGGTGGAAGCGGCAAGCTGGCGGCTCGCACCGTTAAAGGAGAGCGCGGTAACTACCATCCCTGTCGGAATGCCGTCGCTCAGGTTACCCCATGTTTGTCCACCATCGATGCTGGCAAAAACGCCCGCATTAGAAGCGGCGAAGATATGTTCAGGATTTGCCGGATCGATCGTCACATCTCGATAGATGAGGTTCTGGACTCCCTCTTGAACCCAGGTCGTTCCCATGTCGGTAGTCTTGTAGATACCTGAATTGCAGGCGAGATACGCCGTTCGCGGATCGGAGGGATGAACGCTCACGGCATGAATGTCGTGCAGGTTGCCCGTTTGCGTTACTTGGGTCCACGTAGCGCCATCGCCTTCGCCGGCATTGGATGTGACAAAAACGGCATTCTCATTTCTCACCGCGTAAATCACATCCGGGTTACTTGGAGCTTCAGTGGCTGCGGTGATATAATTCCCACCATGCTCGGCAAGCGGTCCCCCGATTGTCGTCCAAACCACGGGCGAAGCCGTGGCATCGAGGGTGCGAACCACGTGCTGGCAAGACGCGAGAAGATGTTTTGGAGATGATGGATTCATGCTGAATGGTGGAAAGAATGCGCAATCAGCATCTTCCTCCAGTTCGGTTGGAGCGATGTTTGTCGATTGCTGGGTCTGCGTGTTCACTCTCGTAAACGAATTCCGATCGTAAATGACGTAATATGCCCACGTGCTGTCACTCGGATCGATGAGATCGTGACTGGAATCCCCACCGGAGAGCATGTTCCAATGAGCGCCTGCGCGGCTGAACACGGCGCCGTTGTCTTGCGTTCCTGCCATCATGCTGCCGTCTGCGCTCAAAGCTACGCTATACATCAGCGCCCCTGGAAGGTTTTGATTGAGGTTTGTCCAATCCAGTCCGTGGTTCGTCGAGCTGACAATGCCTCCATCATTGCCGCCATAAACGACGCCAGAAACTGTGTTCGAAAAGGCGATCGCTCGTTGATCGGTGTGTAGCGAGCGCCTCGGATCGAGATCCCCCCACCAATGGCCTATTTCCATCCAGGTCGTGCCTTCGTCTGTAGTACGGTAAAGAGCCATGTTGCCCCCGAGAATGATCTGTGGGTTAGCGGGATCCACTGCGAACACTTGGAAGCCGATGTTGCCGTGGTTGTTGGCGCAGCTGTCAGAACAGGTCGGTGGCTCAGGCGAGGGGTCATTATCACAAACATCAGGGACCCAAGGACAACGAGTCGGGATTTGGACCCAAGTCACCCCGCGGTCTGTAGACTTATACAAATTATGGTCGGGGTCTCGGGGTCCCAGAAGGTAAAGCGTCGAGCTTCGCCGAAGCGTCGACTTCACCACGCTTAGCCGATTGTGCGAGTGTTGAAGGACCTGATGTATGTTAATCCAGGAGTTGCCTGAATCAGTGCTCTTAAACGTCCCGCTGTTATCGGTAACGTAAACTGTAGACGGGAAGGTGGAGGCATCGATGGCAACATCGTAGATCCCTACCTGGCGCTTTTGCGTGAAAGTCGTGCCACTGTCAGTCGAGCGCCACAACCCGGAGGTATTGGCAACGTATAGCGTCGTGCTCGACTCCGAGCCAGAAGCGTTCGGATCGATAGCAATCGTCCTCACGTACGTCCCTGCAAAGTGATCGTTGCCCAGCGGTCTACTCCAGGTTAACCCTCCGTCGAACGAGCGGTAGAGGCCGACGCTATAAGGTCCGTAGTCGTCTCTTCCGGTGCCTGCGTAGACCATCCTGGACGCATTGGGATCAACGGCGATAGCACTAACACTCTGCGAAGTCCACGCGTCGGATAAATATTGCCACGTGAAACCGCCGTCTGTTGTCTTAGCCAGGCCGCCGAAGCTTCCTGTATAAACAATGCTCGCGTTAAACGGATCGACGGCCAATGTTTGGACCATCGCGCCAGCATTGCCACCGTAGCTGTGCTCAATGGGAGGCGCTATTGCCAAGGTCCACAACCGCGATACCTCCGGCGCTTCGGGTGACCTGAAGCTCTCGTTTTGCAAAAGCGGACTTGGAGGCAACACCCGTGCCATCGCTCGTCCATGCTCGTACGCTTTCGACGACACGCCTCCTGGTCCGGTGCCAAAAAACCGATTAAGGAATTCACCGCGCTTTTCGATATAATCGGGATCTTTATCGCGCTCCCCCGGCTCGCCACCAATAGTGCTAGTGCTCTCCAGCTTGTCGCGGCGCTGTGCATTAGCGATCGCGCTATAAAATGTTAGTAGCACACTTATCAGCATCAACGACGCTGCAAAAAGGTATCTTTGCGGAATCAGGCACGTTGTTTTCATGCCCGTTCCTTCGGAAACCTTTGTCGTGCGTGGCAGACAAAATGCGGGAGCCTCGACTCAACGGCCTAACGAAACTATTCGCCGCGAGGCAGCGGGTGTTTATCCAAACCGAAGTCCGCGCGCTCTCTAACAGAAAGCGTGGCAGTCGGTGCTATTTACTGAGGCGTCGGCTGTGCCGGCTTAACGCGGGTCCTTTGCAGGTGTGACTAAGAAACAAGAAAGCCGTCACGCAGTGGCGTGACGGCATGCTTCGACAATTGGGTTACTGCCTTCTATTAGCAGAAATGGCTTACCATTTAGTTAGTGACTAAACAACTACATGCGCCAGGAGCGCAAGCCCGAGGCAGGCAAGTACAAGCACAATAATGCTGAGCATCCTATCTGGATCATTGATAGACGTATTTATTCCCTCATTTGTTTCGTCCTCCAGTGCGGACCGAAAAGGTATCTCACGCCTCAACTCTTGCGCTTCAGCTTCGTTTGGGATCGGATTGTTCATTTACCTGTTCCTTCGGAAAGTTTTAGCCGGCGTGGCAAAAAGATTTCTGAATGGATGAATCGTGAAATGAAGGTCCCACCGTTTTTGATCAACGCGTAAAGATCCCTTGGG
>JBARMF010000570.1:0-2829 GCA_049802315.1 Candidatus Udaeobacter sp. | reverse complement strand
GGATGATGCATGTGCGCCGATTCAATCGCTTCCGGAAAACTCAGCGCCAGTTTGCGAAATTCATTTGGCGTCATGGGTCTGTTAAGCTCGAGCAGTTGTTCGGTCCAACGGTACTGATAAGCTCAGCGGCTTTGAGTTTTTCGTGACGGTGTGGTTTGTGCCGGCGGGGAGGCCTGATGGCCCGCGGCGCTATCGCGGTAAAACAATACGCCGTGTGCGCGCAGGTTGCTTACGAGCGCATGCAGATCGTTCGACAGTTGTTGATCATTCAATAGCGTCGCCACCAAACCTTTGCCTTGTGTGGCGGTATGCAAAACTTTCCGCGTATCGCTAATTGCGTTCTGCAAACCGTCGGCGGCCTTTTTTGCAGAGGTCATCGCCGAATCCGCCTGCTCGATCACGCCATCCAGTTTCTTGGATGATTCTGCCAACGCGCCGGTAGCCTGGTTCAAATGTTCCATACTCGCCTTCAGGTTTTCCATGTTCGCCGGAGAAAGAGTGTCTTGATTCAGACGGTTCACAGTTGTGTCGATCTTTTGCACGGTACCGCGGAGGTCGTTCACGAGCGCCCCGCCTGAGCGTGTGAGATCGTCGATGCCGCTCTCGCGCGCACCTTTGACATCGGCATTCGGCGGCAGATACGCCGTCTGCGGTCCGGGCGGTACCGCTACATTCACGAACCGATCACCAAGCAAACCTGAACTGCCGACTGTGAATTTCGTTCCCTCAGGGATCTTAATGTAATCATAGATTTTCAAAGGTACAGCGACGCCACCGCCCTCACGAACTAGCTTCGGGCCAGCCGCGACTTTTCCGATCCTCGCTCCGGCGAGCAAGACATCAGTTCCTTTCAGCAGTCCGCTCGCATCACTGAAGCGCACAGTGATGGTGTAATACGTCTTAAAGCCTTCACCCAGCCGGCCGAATTGCACGAGCAGCGCGCCTAACATCGCCAGCCCCACAAAAACAAAAATGCCTACTTTGAATTCCAAACCTCGCTCGTGCCGGTTCATCGATTTATTGTCGATCTTGCTGCTGATTTTCGCAAGGTAAGTGACGGCTCACGCGAACGCGTTCGCCCTTGAGACTGCAGGCGATTGAGTCAATCGCCTTTACCGTCAGAGCGGCCGAGGAGGAAATCCTGAATGAGTGGATCGCTCGATTGCTGAAGCTGATTAGCCGTTCCACTAAAGTAAATCCGGCCTTCATGCAGGTAGGCGATTCGATGGGCCACATCAAACGCGCTTTTCATATCGTGGGTAACTACCACGCTGGTCATTCCAAAGCGCTGTTGCAGTCGGCGGATCAATCGATTGATGCTATCGGCGACTACAGGATCAAGACCGGCTGTCGGCTCATCGTACAATACACATGAGGGCCGCCGAATGATGGCTCGTGCCAGCCCGACCCGTTTTTTCATCCCGCCGCTCAAACTTTCCGGCATCTTATCTTCCTGACCTTCCATTTCCATCACCTCAAGCATCTCACTAACTTTTGAGCGCAGAACTTTTCGATCGCGTTCGCCGGCTTCGCGTAAAGGAAAGGCAATGTTTTCTTCAACCGTCATCGAATCAAAAAGCGCGCCACCTTGAAATAGAATGCCCACCTTTTTTCGAATCGCGCCGAGCTGGCGCTCGTTCATTCCAATGATGTTTTGGCCCTGGATCCAGATTTCCCCGGAGTCGGGCTCCATCAACCCGACCATGTGTTTGAGCAAAACGCTCTTGCCACCGCCGCTGCGCCCGATGATGGCCAGCGTTTCGCCGCTCCTGATCTGAAGATCGACACCGCGCAAAATTTCCTGTTGCCCGATTTTCTTTTGCAACGAACGCACGGCAATCATGGGCGACGAATTATCCGAAACCAGAGGAGATTCCGCTGATTTCTTCGGAGATGGAGGCGCTTCGATCATCGTAGCTCAAACTTCGACTCTCGGCCGACAAGTCTCAACTGAGCAGCATTACTGATATCCGGCCGGATAAATAATGTTGAACATCATGGTGAGAAAGAAATTGCAAATCAGGACTGCGAGCGAGGCGTTGACCACTGCCTCAGTAGTGGCTCGACCGACGCCAACTGCTCCCTCCCGTGTGGCCAATCCTTTCTGGCAACTGATGAATACGATGAGTATCCCGAAACAGAACGCTTTTGAGAGACCCATGATGATATCGCGGCTGCGCGTCCAGCGCACCATGTTCGCCATGTAGTAAGTGCCGTTAATGTCGAGCATGAAAATCGCCACGAGATAACCGGCTGCGATGCCGACGGCGATGCACTCCGCCACCAGAAGTGGCATCGAAACCATCATGGCCAGTACGCGCGGCACGACCAGGTAATCAACCGGATAAACAGCAAGCGCGCGCAAGGCATCGATTTGTTCGGTGACTTTCATCGTGCCGATCTCCGCTGACATCGCTGCGCCAACGCGTCCGGCTACCATTAGAGAAGTCAGCACCGGCGCGAGTTCGCGGCAGAGTGAAACCGAAACTACTGCGCCTACAGCTGAGCCCATTCCCAATTTGTTAAATTGGAAAAATGTTTGTGCCGAGAACACCGCGCCAGTGAACGCGCCGGTAATTATGACGACGAGCTGCGAAAGCAATCCTATTTCGACAACCTGATTGAGGAACAATTTCCACCGGAGCTTATGGGTGAAAATAGAACGAAACGTGTCAGCAGCCAGCAGGACGAGTTCGCCGAGGTATTGGACGAACGCGAGCAGCGGCGCGCCAAGGGCGCTAAAGAAGCGGACCATTATGAAAGCAGCGATGAGAGATGAGCGGACAGTGAACGGCTAAAGAGCATGCTGCGCAACGTTTTGTTCGGATC
>JBARMF010000569.1:0-2152 GCA_049802315.1 Candidatus Udaeobacter sp. | reverse complement strand
CGATAAACTGCAGCAAGTGCTCCCTGCCGGCGCGGCTCGCAATGCGCTGGACTGCGCGCTGTGGGATTTGGAAGCGAAACACTCCGGCAAGCGCGCGTGGGAATTGGCGAACATTCCGAAGGCCGATCAAGTCGAGACATCATTCACAATCAGTCTCGATACGCCGGCGAGGATGGCCGGTGCCGCGGCCGCGGCTCTCGACTTGCCTATTCTCAAGTTGAAACTTTGTGGCGATGATAACGATCTTGCGCGTGTTGAAGCTGTGCGTGCAGCGGCGCCAAACGCACGTCTGCTCATCGACGCGAACGAATCGTGGTCACCTCATCATTATCGAAACACAGTCTCGGCTTTGAAAGAACTTGGAGTAGAGCTGATTGAACAACCATTTGCCGCCGACGCTGACGACGTGCTCGAAACGCTCGAACATCCTATCCCCGTCTGCGCCGATGAGAGTTGTCACACGACTCCCGATCTTCCGCGCCTCAAGAATCGCTACGAAGTAATCAACATTAAGCTCGACAAAACCGGCGGGTTAACAGAAGCGCTCCGGCTTTATCAACGCGCTCGCGAAAATCATTTCAAAATATTAGTTGGCTGCATGGTCTGCACCTCACTCTCGATCGCTCCCGCTCGCCTGCTTGCCAGCAGCGCCGATTGGGTTGATCTCGATGGTCCCCTGCTCCTCGCCCGCGATCGTGATCACGCCCTTCAGTATAGGAACGAAAGAATCGCAATGCCGCGGCGCGAGTTATGGGGCTGACGACGTTCTATTTCTGAGTGTAAGACGACACGCGAAGCACGCGAACCGTCATCGGGCTGCCATTCTGGCGAATGTGTCGCTTCTCAATCTCGAATTCGATTGTGGACGCTGTCGTAAGCGTGCCGCCGCCATTCTCCTGATACTCGACTTTGTAATGGTTGCCTTTTGCTTCGACCACGCGGTAGCGCATGAATCCGCCAGTATCCGGCACGGAATAAACCAGCCAATCGCCGTCTTGCTTCAGCCCCTCTTCATTGAACTGGTTTCCATTCTTCTCCACCGCATTCAGATTAATTTCCGTAACGACTGGACTCTCCGAATCCGAGTTCCAGGAATCAATCATGTTAAAAACCTTCGGGTGAATGTGCAGCGGAGATTTTTCCGCTGGAGGCGCGTTGGCGGTCAAATTGGACGTGCGAGGCAAAGTGGACGTGTGAGCCTTTTCGACTCCCACTGGGTGAAGTGACTGAATGATTTTAGTAAACTCCGTAACCGTAATTCCAGTTGCAGAAAATCCATGAAACCGACCGAGGACCGGATGCGAGTCTGGGCCTTTGCTCTTTTCGTCGTTCATGTTGGGGTCGCTTACCCAGTTCGCAATGATCTCATCCTTGCGTCCATCTTTGCCCTTTGGCCGGTAAATCAGATACATGGGACCAAAGGGCGATTTGATTTCAGTTTCTTCGGCGCTCGCCTTGTCGTCCATGATGTTTCGGTCGCCGATGCCTTCTCTCGCTGACTCGATGGTGAATGTCGCGTTCCAGCCATTTCCATATTGGATAGAGTAAAGTGGCAACGGATGGTTCTGATCTTCGTTCTCCTGGACCTCGTCGTAGGTGATCTCTACATTTTGCAACCGGAGTCCCTGCGTTAGATATGAAGGGACGTAGCAAGTGATCTCTAATTGCTTTAGGTCATCCAAAGTCGCGGCCGAAGACAGCACGAGTGACGACAAGAACAGTAGTGCGCCTGGCAGAAAACACGACAGCAGTCGTTGAATGCCACGGCGCGTCATCACTTCAATATTGTGACCGAGTCCATAAAATTGTCGAGAGCCGCTGCACGGGCCTTGCTTTAGATCGAATCCAGAATAGAAGGCATTTCATTGAACTACGTTTTCGTTCTTGCTCTCGGAATCGGAATTGTGGCCGGGTTGCGGTCGTTGACGGCGCCCGCTGTGGTGGCATGGGGCGCGCACCTCGGTTGGTTGAATCTGCAAAGCTCGACGCTCGCGTTCATGGGATCAACGGCTGCGGTCGCGATACTTTCCATGCTCGCGATCGGCGAGTTAATCGCAGACAAACTGCCGATGATTCCGAAACGTACTGCGCCTGCGCCGTTAATCGCGCGCGTCGTCACAGGAGGCCTTTGTGGCGCATGTCTCTGTGCTGC
>JBARMF010000568.1:0-4631 GCA_049802315.1 Candidatus Udaeobacter sp. | reverse complement strand
TATTTAAGCAGCTTGAGAAAAGATCCGATTTCCTGCGTATCCTCAAGGTTGATTACAAGGTCATATAGAGTGCCTTTGATTTGGTCCCGCTGCTCCCAACAAACACATTTTAGACCTTCCTTCACGTCTTCGAGCAAGACGGTGTTTTTTGCTTCGGTTAGCCATGTGATCCGGCCACTGAGCCGTCTTAACAGCGTCGTGGTTCGGACCACGTCTCCGGCCGCACCGAGTTTGATAATCAACACGTTCACGTTGCAGGCGGCCAAAGAGTTCGGTTTAGGGGCGCCGGAGGTGGAACTGCCAATGGTGCCGCCACCACTGAACGCCGAAAACTGCGAGGAAAACCACAGCACTAGTGACTTGTCCAATAACTCCACTTAAAAATCCTCGGCAGATAAGAGCGGGAACAATCGCGATTCCTGCGGCGATCAGCGGTGAACTGATATCGCTCCAGGAGTCTTTCCAGTGAAATACCCAGCGCAGAGTGGCGTATCGCAGGAGTCCCTGGACGACGTACGGGAGGAGAATACCGATTGCCGCGCCCATTGGTCCAAAGCGCGGAATCAACCACAGCAGCGCGGCAAACGCGACCGCGCAGGTAATCGACGAATGCAGAAGATTCAAATGCGGGCGTTGCACCATAATGACCGTTTCGCCCAGGGAAACAAAGGCATTGGTAGCACTGGCCAGAGCAACGATGCCCAGCCACTGGCCGCCTTGCCAAAATGCCGGACCGTAAATGAGCAGAATCGTGCTGCCCGCAAGCGACAGGACCGCAACGAGTGGCAACAAAATCCAGAGCATCCACTGAGCGAGCCGCGCGTAAGTCGCCGCCGCTATTTGATGGTCGCCGGTTGCGGTCATGCCGGCTACAACCGGCGCGAAAATCGGGTTGAAAGCTTGATTGACCTTTCGGAGCCCGTTCGCGGTGCCGATGACTGCACTGTAAACACCAACCGTCGCGAGCGTCACACCGGGCGCGCGCCCGACAAAGTAGCCGAGCATGAGGAGGTCCAAGCGGGAAATGAACGCATTAATCAGCTGATAAATGCTGATGGGAGCAGCATATCCGACCAAAGTGCGTGCTTCGCGAAAGGGTGATACAACATCCGCCTGCGCGGGGACATGGCGAAACAACGTTGAGGCGAGCGCGAGTGCGATGAGTCCCGAGGCTGCTGTCCCAACGATCGCAGCTACCTCCGGTGAGGACTCCTTGAACCCGACGGCGAATGCGAGCAGGAACGCGAGTGTGGTCACAAGCGGCTCGGTCACCCCGCGCGAGTAGATATCGTGCTGCATCACCTTCATCCCGCGCGAAACGGCGGTACTAATCCGGTATAGAGCCAGACCCGGCATTGCGCAGAGAACGAGTACAAGCGCGGAAAGCACCTGCGGTTGTACGTGAAGACGATTGTTAAAAAACCGGAGCGCTACTATGACGATGGCAGCGGTTACAATAGACTGCGCGACGCCTAAGACGACAGCGATTCGAAAAAGCGCCCGGCTCCGCGCGCGATTGCCGACAGCTTCGGAGCGCGCGATGAATGTGGTGATCGCATTGTCGAGCCCAAGAACGCCGATCTTGCTGATGATGTCAGTGGTGGACCACGCAACGGAGAATATGCCGAGCGCCGCCGGACCGAGCATCCGCGCGACGAGAAATGAGAAGATGCCGCGGAAATTCGACGCCAACATCGCGATCGTGTTCAGGAACGCGCCGCGCTTGAGTTCAACTCCAGTCTCATCTACGCGCGCCGGTGCATCCACAACCGGCGGCGCGACGTCTGTTGGGCTCATTGAATCCTCGCGAAGTCCGTCACTGCCCTGAGCAATTTCAAGATTAGTTGGCATGAGAAGGAGCGCCGTGATTCATTTTTCGGCAGAATTGCCCTCGATGAAAAGAGTTGATTGAAATCGACAAGACGTATCCGGTCAAGGGAGCGTATTGCCGCCGTCATTTTTGCGTCGATAGGAGAGTTCCGCTGCACTGAGGGTCTGTCGTGGCCTGGTGTGACAAATTCAAAAGATTAGGCGTGTCAGGTGAAGCCCTACATGAAAATTAGCTGACGCCTGACTAGACAAATCGCACGATCTCCGTAAAGACGCGATGCATTAAACGGATCCAGAAAATGGATCTCCCGGCGTGGATTTTAACTTTGCAGCGGACCGATCGCTGGGTTGGTGGGCCGCTTTGCGCCATTCTAACCTTTCTCCGCAAAATCTTTGGATCCGCTGGGCGGTCAGGACCGCGCCAGTTTCGGCGCATTCTCTTCGTCAAGTTCGCGGAGCAAGGCTCAACCGTTCTCGCCTATCCCGCAATTCTGCGTGCGATCAAAATGGTTGGACGTGAAAACGTTTACTTCGTCGTATTTGAAGATAATCGCTTCATTCTCGACGCGATGGAAATTATTCCCGATGGAAATGTGATAACAATCGCGACGAACACTCTTTTCGGACTCGCGACCGGTGCGCTACGGGCGGTGTCGCAGGTGCGGAAAATCGGCATCGATGCGGTCATCGATATGGAATTCCTCACACGTTTCTCGGCGATATTGACGTTTATGACCGGCGCTAAATCGCGTCTTGGCTTTCACACTTTTTTCGGCGACGGACCGTACCGTGGCGACTTAATGACGCATCGGCTTTTGTACAATCCTCATCTCCATACAAGTCAGATGTTCGAAGCCATGGTCGAAGCTTTGACTCGCGATCCGGCGGTGCTTCCAACGTTCGACTTTACGCCTCCCGCAAACCAGCCACTCGCAAGATTTAGGCCTGCTCCGTCTGAAGTTGCTGAAATCAACACCCTGCTACAGCGCGAAAATCCTGGTATCGGTTCTGCGCCACTTATTTTGCTCAACCCGAACGCGAGCGACTTGCTGCCGCTAAGGCGGTGGCCGCCTTTGCGTTATGTCCAACTTGCGCGGCGGCTGCTCGAACGTTATCCGGAGTTGTTTATTGGGTTTACCGGTGCACCGCGCGAAGCAACTTCCAATAATCAGCTTGCAAACGAAGTGGGTTCAAGCCGCGTCGTCACGCTTGCCGGAAAAACGACCCTGCGACAAGTGCTCGCGCTGTACACGCGCAGCGAGATTTTAGTGACGAATGACAGTGGCCCGGCTCATTTTGCCTCGATGACTCCGATTCGCGTCGTTGCGTTGTTCGGGCCGGAGACACCGGCGCTATTTGCCGTGCGATCGTCAAACTCAACCGCATTATGGGCGGGCATCGCGTGCAGTCCGTGCGTCAACGCTTACAACAATCGGCAATCGGTTTGCCGCAACAATCTTTGCATGCAAGCAATCACCGTTGATGATGTTTTTGAAGAGGTTACACGCATCTACGATTCTCCTAGGAAGAGGACATCCGGAAATTATTCTGCGGAATGACGAGTGTGCCAACTCATAGCTCGCGCCAATTTCGCTTTGCGGCGCTTGGGATAATCTTACTCACGGTTGCAATTCGTCTTCCGTCCCTTGTGCATCCGTTGCCGATTGATGATGAGGCGGGATATTCTGTCATAGCGAATGCGATCGTCGACGGCGGACGTCCCTACATTGACGCGGTGGATCGTAAGCCGCCGCTGCTGTTCTGGACATATGCGGCAGCTTTCAAAGTCGCGGGAGAATACAATTGGATCGCGCTGCACATACTTTCGCTAATCTGGACGCTGGCCACCATGGCTGGGCTATATGTAATCGCAAAACAACTGTTCGATCGCGAAACGGGTCTAATCGCCGCGCTCTTTTACGGCGTGTTTCAACCTTGGGCGAGCTTTAAAAATCTGGCGTTCAACGGCGAGATGGTTATGAACCTGGCGATCGTCTGGGCGTGGGCGATCGGATTCAAACGGGGCTCATTGAAATGGCGACCAGAGTTGTTGGGGGCAGGCGTACTCCTTTGCGCGGCCTTCCTGCTCAAGCAACCGGCCGCGATAGCAGCAGTTCCGCTCGGGTTCTATTTGCTGCTTCCTAGTTATCGGATCACCCGCGGACTGACGCGAACCCAATCTCTCGTCCACGCTGCCATTTTCACGACAGGATTTTTTGGATCTCTTGCTCTTTTCGCAGTCTTCCTCCAGGGAGAAGGTATCTTCCACGAGACGGTCTACTGGACGATCTTCGCTAATACGATTCCGTACATCTTCTGGAAGAAGGGGATTTTGATGACCCTGGCCTTCGTTGGGGCCTGCTCGCTGCTGGTGGTCGGCGTGGCGGCGACCATTCGAGATAGTCGCGGGTTATGGGCGGGCAAGAGAGGCGAGCGAACAGCGCTTCTCGGACTGCTCGCCGCGTCCGCCATCGGCACGGCGGCGGGCTCGCGTTTTTACGAGCACTATTACATCCAACTAATCCCGCCCCTCAGCTTGCTTGCCGCGCCGTACTACGCGCAGCTTTGGACCGGACGGATACAGTCGCCTTACTGGTTGTTACGACCTGCTTTCACCTACGTTTGGTTGGCGGCCACCATTGTTGCGTTCTCTATCTCGCACTGGTTAGGGGCCGCACGACGGGCTCCGTCAGAGACGGGACGCTATTTGCTCGAACATTCTGCTCCGAACGACAGGATTTTCGTCTGGGGCAATAAACCGAAATTTTATATCGAAGCACGACGACGTCCTGCTTGTCGGT
>JBARMF010000567.1:0-1909 GCA_049802315.1 Candidatus Udaeobacter sp. | reverse complement strand
GCTTATCTTCACGCACATCTTCCAAAACGTAGGAATGACAATCGCAATGCTGCCAATCACCGGCGTGCCATTGCCATTAATCAGCTACAGCGGCTCGTTCGTGCTGGTGATCATGTTCGGCCTGGGCTTGGTGAACAGCGTCTGGATCCATCGCAACGCTCCCGCGTAACGCGACTGATTAGAGGTGCTACCGCTCAGCTGGTCGTGCTGAAACGATTTACTTTGGCTCGTGCTTGCCTGTAGAGTCGGGCGCGCAGAAATGGACGCCGATTACAAGGTTAAGCTCGAGGTCTTCGAAGGGCCACTCGACCTGTTGCTCTACCTGATCAAACAGGACGAAATCGACATCTACGATATTTCGCTCGAGCGGATCACCAGCCAGTACCTCGAATATCTTCAAGCGTTCAAAGAGTTGAACATTGAGCTGGCGGGCGAATTCATCGTGATGGCGGCCAACCTTATTTATCTAAAGAGTCGCAGCCTGCTGCCGCGCGATCAACAGCCTCCGGAAGAAGATGCCGCGGAGGATGACCCTCGTTGGGAATTAATTCGGCAACTGATCGAGTATAAAAAATTCAAGGAAGCCGCCGCGGAACTCAATTTACGTGCGCTGGAACAAGAGAGGATCTTCATCCGGGAAGCCGGGTCGTCGCCAGATCTGCAGGAACCCCTGCGCCTGGGTGAAGTTGGGATTTTCCAGCTAATCAGTGCCTTCCAAACCGTGATAAAACGAATGGAAGCGCGCCAGGACATACAGGAAATCTTCAGTGAACGTTTTAGTGTGTCGGAAAAAATCGATTCGATTTTGCAGCGGGTCGCGACCAGCACTCGCTTTCGCTTTTCTGATTTGTTTAGCGACGCTACGTCCAGAATCGAAGTGGTTGTCACCTTTCTCGCGCTCCTCGAATTAATCAGGCAGAAACAAGTTCGGGCCTTTCAAAAAAACGTGTTTGAAGAAATTGAAATCACGCCCGCCTAGGAGCACAGCCATCTTGGCGGTAGGGCTGGCGGGCATCTTGCCTCTCACAGGACGGATTCGCCGCACCGAACCTGCCGAGATTTGCCTGGCGATATTCTAAGCCATGCCGCGAATTTTGATCGCGGGATGTGGTTATGTCGGAGAAGCGACGGCCGATTTGTTTCATTCCAACGGCTGGGACGTCGAGGGCTGGGTCCACTCGGACGAATCGGCGGCGCGACTTTCAGTGAAGCCTTATTCCATTCGCGTGATCGATGTCTCACAACGGTGTGACATTGCTAAACGCGCAGGAGCATTCGATGCAGTCATCCATTGCGCCAGTTCCGGTGGTGGTGACGCGGAAGCCTATCGTGAGATTTACCTAAACGGCGGGCGCCATCTGCTCGAAACTTTTCCCAAGGCAAGAGTTCTGTTTACAAGCAGCACTAGTGTTTATGCGCAGCGCGATGGTTCGAGGGTAACGGAAGAGAGCGAGACAAAACCACTCCGGGAAACCAGCCGGATCCTCTTAGAAGTGGAAAACTCAATCCTCGCAAAAGGTGGAATCATAGCGCGGCTCGCCGGGATCTACGGGCCGCAACGTTCGGCGCTGTTGACCAAATTCCTAAACGGCACGGCGATCATTGATCCAGACAAGGACCGGTTTGTTAATCAAGTACATCGGGACGACATCGCCTCCGCGCTCTTTCTTTTGTTAAACCGAGAAGCACAGACATCCGCACAGATTTATAACGTCGTTGACGACCAGCCGCTTTTGCAAAGCGAATGCTACCGTTGGCTGGCCCAGAGGCTGAATCGACCTCTTCCGCCGACCAGAAAATCCGAGCAACCCCGCAAACGCGGCGACACCAACAAACGTGTAAGCAACACCAAATTACATCAATTAGGCTGGACTCCGGAGTATCCGACATTCGGCGATGCAATGGAAAA
>JBARMF010000566.1:0-11292 GCA_049802315.1 Candidatus Udaeobacter sp. | reverse complement strand
GGCTCAGCCAGATGTTCCAACACCGAGATGAGCATGACAACGTCCACGCTCTCGCTTTCCAAGTTTGGCAGCGTTTGTTCGATTGTCCCTTGATGGAATGTGAATTTTTCAAGTATTTGCAACTCCGGCGCGATCTGAAAATCCACTCCGATTCCTCGCTTCAGTTTTGGTTCCAAGGCGATCAACTGCGTCGCGCGATAGCCACAACCGAGTTCCAATACCTCCAGATCGTTGCGGCTCGGCAAATGCCGGCATATTGCGCGCTGAGATAGCCACACTCCCAGGCGATCGACAGGGGTCAGTCCGCGCTGCCCATAACTTTCATGCGCGCGCAGACTCACTGCTGGGATCTTGAGATGACGCGTTTTGCCACTTCCATCAGCAGCGCAAAGCCGAACGTTTGGAATCCGAGGATAACGAGCAGTAGGCCGAGAATAGCAGGGTGCGAAATCGCTTCGAGTTGCAGTCCGTGTTTCAAATAGTGATAGGTCAGATTCCCGAGAAGCACGAAGCCCGCGATGCTGAGACCAGCCGACGCAATCATCCCACGGTCGAAAGTCATGATTTTTTGGAGCCGCTCCACGAACCGAGGTTTTAATCCGTGCATGACGCGCGCAAGAACTCCGATTTGAATTGAGCTGTAACCCAAAGTCGCGCACATCACTCCGAGCAGCATCCAGTATAGGCTAAAACCAATTCTGCCGATCCTCACCGGCCCGGCTGCCAGGCTGAGAGAAAGCACCAACCCAATCACCAGAAGCACAGCACCGGCCTCAAGCAGGAATGAATCAGCCGCATAAACCAACATCACTTTCAGGTTGACCCACCCCGCCAGCCATGGCGATCGCCAGCCCACGCGCAAGTGGTGGCTGAGTCGTCCTTCGCGATCCTTGTAGAATTTAATAGGTACTTCCGCACTAATGAGTTTCAGTCGTGCCGCCTTCAGAACCATTTCGCTTGCGTATTCCCAGCCTCGCGACGTGATGTTGATTCTGTCCAATGCTTCACGAGTCACGCCGCGTATGCCGCAATGGATGTCGGAAAAGTTGCTGCGATAAATCCGGTTCAGAATCCAATTGGTGAGTGGCGTGCCAAAATAACGGTGCAACTTCGGCATCGCATCTTTTTCGATGCTGCCGCGAAACCGGCTGCCCATGATGAACTCCGCGCCTTTGCGGAATTCCTCCACGAACGGAGCGATTTCGCGAAAATCGTAAGTTAAGTCGGCATCGCCCATCAAAATCCATTTCCCGCGAATGTACGGACGTGAGTCCAAATACGCGCTACCAACTCCCCGCTTCGGAACGCGTAAAACCTCGCCGCCGTGTTCAAGCACGATCTTAGGGGTATTGTCCGTTGAGCTGTCGACGATGAGAATTTGTGCGGTCACGCCCGCGCGCTCGATGCCTTCCTTGCACCACTCCATAAATTCACCCACGGTAATTTCTTCGTTCATCGCAGGGATGACGATGCTTAATTCCACATCGTCTGGCGTCGTGCCGTGCGGCAAAACGTGCTCGATAACTCCAGCGTTGTTCTCGGTGGATCGCTGCAGTACGTGCATCACGGTAGGATCTAACGAATCGGAGGCCGCCGAGACAAGCTCGCGGCGTTTATTTTCTGAAGTCGAGCGCTCCTTTTTTGAGGGCGTACACGTAACCGACCATCAGGATCGTAATAAAACTAAGCATGCTCCAGAAGATGGCGCTGCCTTGCTTGATTGCGTCGCGGTAAACGACCGCCCAAGGATACATAAAGACGATCTCGAGGTCGAACAGGATGAAGAGCATTGCCACCACATAGAATTTCACGCTGAAGCGCGGCTGCCGTTCGCCCTGCGGAATCATCCCGCATTCGTACGCGGTGTCTTTTGCTCGTGTGCGTCGTCCGCGTTTGCCTACCAGGATGCTGACGAGCAGTGCTGAAACGGCAAACAGAGCGGCGACAATGATTTGCAGGAGCACCGGCAAATAGTCGCGCAGCATCCGGGAATTTGGCGTGAGTCAGTTCTTCCTGAAAAACCGGCTTATTTTACGCCGGCCAGATGACCATTCTGCTGTGCAATTGCCTGAGCCAGAGCTGCCGGCAACCCCTTGTATTTCTTGCCATTCTTTTTGACTGCACCTCGCGCCACGAGATTTTGCAACTTCTCGTAGGCTCGCAGCCGCAGCATTTCCTCGCCGCCGCTGGCAGCATTTCGCGCCCGAAGATTCTCGTGCACGATATCGAAGAGCTGCTTGAACTCGAACGAAGAACGCCGTGAGAGGACAGCAACCAGCTCCTCAGTTACCAGATCGGGAACCCGACGGGAGAATGCATTTTTCTTTAGAATAGCCATAAGGGCCAGCACGATAGCAGATTTTTGAGAAATTGCAGTAGTTTTCTTTCGCTTTCGTTAGGGAAACTCAAGCAGTGCCGGAATGGCACAGCCGGGGTGTAAGGCCCGACAGTTTTGCGAGTTCCGAAGCGGCGAACCGCAAAATTCCGCGATTTTAAGGCGTTGGCGATGGACTCGCTAATGAGGGAAGCGCTGTGGCAGGAACGGCCAAACCCCTTTGCCGCGCAGCCGCCGCACCGAAGCTGCTAAAAATCGCAGCGCCTATTCCTAATTGGTCTAACGTAATGGGTCCGATTGACTCAGCCATATATCCATCGCCGTCGTATCGCTGCGAAGAGACAATAGGGCTCAGATGTTTGGTGATGACTTCCGGCGCTGGGAGTTTGGTGGGATCGACCGAGCCAGCAACGGCCGGAACGAATGCCGCAGCCATTAATAACATCGGACGCAGGGAAGCGTCGAGCCGGGAATACAACTGCGCCATATCGATGTAGGCAAAAAAGTTCGTGGGCGCTGGAAGCAGGTGCGCGGCTGCCTTGTAAGTTTGAGACTCTGCAAGCTCAGCCGAGCTGCCACGTGAGCGCTTAATTGCCTCTTCCACCGACGCGGGATCCAAACCAGCGATTAGAATTCGATCAGACAAAGCGATCGTAGGCGTGATCGCCACAAAACTGGCAGCAGATCGTTTCGAAAAATAGCGAACGCCATCTTTCTCGGTAGCTGTCCACGAACCATCTTCCTCGGCCTTTAAGAGCGCTTCCACGATCTTCCGTGCTTTGGTCGCGTCAGTCACCGGCAGGGTGACAAGCAACGACGGCCAACGCGTATCTGAAGGCCACTCAGCCAAAGATCCGAGCTCGATCCCGAATGCCGCTTTCCAATCCGCGGCAGTTATCCCACTATCGCTAAGCGCCTGAAAAATCTTCGTACCCGCAAAAGCTGCCGCTTGATTGAGAGTGTCCATTCTTTCCCCGAGATTCAGCAGCATCGCGAGGTAAAAGAATGTCTCCTTCGTCCCGAGAGAGAGCGATGACCGGGTGAGCGTCGTGTTCTGTTCGAGCTTCGGCATGCCGAGAAAAAGCACGTCGTGCATTTTTCCGTTCTCGAATCGCATTGAGCCGGTAATGCAGCGCATTTTCTCGAGCATCGTGCCCTCGCCGGGAGCTGGGGTTGAGCCGACAGCAGCACGCAACGCCGCGAGCCGTTGCGAAAACGTCTTCGGCTGCAGGTAAAAAAATGCCACGTCATTGGACGGGCGACGCGAAATGGCTGACCGATATGCCTCATCCTTATCGAGCCTGTTATCTGGATCTGATGAACGTCGATCGGCACGATCGAGCAATGCCTGCATGTCCGCCGCACCTGTCGTCACGAAAAACCACGGAGGATCATAGGCGGTCGCAAAAGTGAACGAACTCGTTTTGGTCGCCTCGATTTCGTGGCCTTGATATTGCAATTTTTCGCGCTTGAGGCTTGAATTTTGCCCCGTCAACATCAAGCGCCATTTGCCAATAATGCGCTCCGCTTCTTCCTGGCTGCCGCGAAAATGAAAGCCGCCGACAAATTTTGGATTGTTATTGTCGATAGAAGTCAGCGCAACGAAGGCGTTCTTGGGTGCGAGCTGTTCGATATCCAGTAGCGTTTGAGCCCCGAAAGCTTTCGGGGTTGGAACGTTGCCCAGCGGCTTGCGCAAAAAATCCTGCACCGCAGGTTCGCGGTACAGCTGATAAATGTCGCAGTGCTGCCATTCGTCGCGAGCGCGATTGAAGTCCGGGATTTGCGCTACAAAAATCGTCTCTCGCGGCAGAAGCCCGGCTACTGGAGCGTTTGAAAATCGTTGCGAAAATTGCCAGTAGTACCAACCGCCAAAGGCAGCGACGGCCAGCGCGATTAAAAGGAACAAAATTCGCTTCATAAACTTAGCTGCCTGACCACAAGTGGATGCTGGATACTCGATGGTCGATGGGCGTTCAACACAAATCCCCGGTTCAAATCCGCCGGTCAGCTGGTTTCATTCGCTACGCGCGCGGATGAAATTGGCGGTGCACAGCCTTAAGTCGTTGCTGATCGACATGCGTGTAAACCTGTGTCGTCGATATGTCCGCGTGGCCCAACATCTCCTGGATGATTCGAAGATCTGCGCCGTTGCTGAGCAAATGCGTTGCGAAGCTGTGCCGCAGAAGGTGAGGATAAACGTTCTTTTCCAGTCCGGCGCGCTGCGCATGCTTTTTAACGATCTGCCAAATCCGCGCTGTGGTTAATTTCGTGCCTCGTTCAGAGAGAAAAATTTCGCTGCTGGTGCGTGGCTTCACCAGTTTGGGTCGCTCGGCAGATAGATATGCTGCCAGAGCTTCGCATGCTTTTCGCCCAACGGGCACCAGACGAGTCTTGTTTCCTTTGCCGGTCACCCGCACGATACGCTGTTCGAAGTTGAAATCTTCAAGTCGCGCATTTGCCAGCTCAGAAATGCGCAGCCCGCTCGCGTAAAGCAGCTCGATCATCGCCCGGTCTCGTAAACCGTGAAGCGCTTTGGTGTCGATTTTTTCGAGGAATTGCTCCACTTGCAGTTCATTCAGCGTTTCGGGGAGATAGCGCTCTATCCGAGGCAGCGCCAATGCCTCGGCCGGATCACGCTCGATGATTCCTTTGCCGGCGAGAAATCGAAAAAAAATCTTGAGCGCCACCACAACCAGCTTGATCGAAGACGCTGAAAGACCGACGCGTTTGCGCTCCGCAAGATATTCACTCATCATTGGCAGAGTCACGCCTCGCGGGTGAGTGACGTTTTTCTTCGCACCGCACCATTGCGCGAACTCGGTCAGCGATCTCTGGGTGGAAAGCTGATAATTTTCGGAAAGACCACGTTCGATCGCGAGGAAACGAATGAACGCGTCAATAGAATCTTCCATCGAGGCAATGCTAAATCAGCGGTGTATAGTGACTAGTGGAAATTTGTGCCTCCGTTCGTTCGCGCTATATCGCCGCCCAACCGCGAAGTTATTGACAAGCGAACATTGAGTATCGGATGTTCGGTACGATGAGCTTGGATCTCAACACCATTCTGAAGGATTGGCCCTACGAGAGCGGCACCGTTAAAGTGCGCAAAATCACCGGGCTCGATGGTCGTGAAAAATTGCAGCTGCGCGTGGATCTCGGCGTGTTGCAAATGGAAATCACCGGACGACCCGATGGCCGGCGTCCCCATAATTGCGAATCGCTTCTGGAGTACCATCGGAAGCGCGCGACCCGCTCGGAACAAAAAGGCGAGGCTTACGAGCTTAGCCCCGAGCAATGCGCAGAGCTGCAACAGGAAGGCATCCAATATTATCATCGATACCTGAGCCTGTTTCAGATTAATGATTTCGAAGGCGTCGTGCGCGACACGCAAAGGAATCTCGACCTTTTTACTTTCGTCAACGACCACACGGATCGCGAGGATTTCTCCTGGAGTCTGCAACAGTTTCGGCCCTACGTGCTCATGATGAATACTCGCGCCAAGGCTTCCATCATTCTTGCTCAGGGAAAATTTGCAGACGCCATAGCGGAAATTGAGCGCGGGCGCGAAGCCATTATGGATTTTCTGCAACAGTCAAACTTTCCGGAGCTGGTATCCAAAAGCGCGGAGATCGCGTTTCTCGACGAATGGCTTGAGGAAGTAAGATCGAAACGCCCGCTCTCGAAGCTGGAGGTCATGCAGCGCGAAATGGAAACGGCAATCACCAAGGAACTTTACGAGCGCGCAGCCGAGTTGCGCGACGCAATCAAGCTGCTCAAAACGCAAAAGCAGGCGTAAGCGGCAAGGAACGACGGCTTCCCAGCCGTCGCGCTTTCAGAGAATGTGTTCGCGATTATCCGACCGAAGCCGGATCGTCTTTATCTGTAAGTCGTGCCGGGCTCGAATAAAACGTACGGTTTTGCTCTTTGCCCGCATGAGGATCGAGTGAGTGATTGCCGTCACGCCGCCGCGCGCCCGCACACCTGCAAGAAGCGCGCTGTCGCTGATGCCGGTCGCGCAGAAAATGATGTTCTGGCCATGGGCGAGGTCGTCGGATGAAAAGACGCGATCGAGATCTTGTTCATAGCCTTCGGCGACCAGGCTTTTTCGCTCCTTTTCGTCGCGCGGCCACATTCTGCATTGCATATCGCCACCGAGGCATTTGATCGCAGCCGCCGCCAACACCGCTTCGGGCGAACCACCGATGCCCATGTAAAGATCGACGTCCGGCTCAGGTAACGACGGCGCGATCGCCGCGGCAATATCGCCGTCCCCGATCATCCGCAGCGACGCGCCTGCCGCGCGAATTTGTTCCACAATTTCTTTGTGACGCGGCCGATCGAGCATCATCACCGCTACGTCCTGGACGCGCTTATTCACCGCGTGCGCAACGATTGCCAGCATTTCGGCGATCGGCATGTCGAGGTGAAGCGAATCGCCGCGTTTTTTCATGTACTCGATTACGCGCGGTCCATATGCCAGCTTTGACATGTAAAACGAAGGGATGTCGCGCAGCGCCACCTTTACGCCTTCCTCAGGGCTTGCTGCGGCGATGCAACTGATCGAATTGGGCGCACCCTTGGAAATGTTCGTCGTGCCGTCGATTGGATCGAGGGCAATATGAAATTCCGGCGAACCGGGATACCACGTGCCGAGTTGTTCGCCTTTGAAAATGCCCGGCGCATTATCCTTGATGCCCTCGCCGATCACCACTTCACCGCAGATGTTCATTAGATCGAACATGCCGCGGATGGCGTCGCTGGCTGCCGCGTCGGCTGCTTCCTTGTCGCCTCGCCCCAGCCAGCGCAACGAGTTCAGCGCTGCTGCTTCAGTTGCGCGCACAAAATCCAGCTCAATGACGCGCTCAATGTCGTGATAATCCTGTTTCGGCAGTCGCAGAGCCATGGATCGTTGATCTTCACGCAGGTCGCGCGCGATGACAAGGCAACAAGGAATGACGGCTTCTCAGCCGTCATGTTTTAAATCGACGGCTGCCCAAGCCGTCGTTCCTTGTGGATCAACGGCTGCCGAATCGGTTGCTCTCACTGATTTCCACGCGCGGCAAGCCGTCTTCAAGAATTACAGGGATCAAAGACAGCGATGAAATTTTCGCGCTTTCGTTTAAACCGACCTCGAGTAACGCGCCGTGATTCCATGAAGCGACTGTTGGCGCTCCGTCGAACACCAGATTGCCAAGCGAATACGCAATTGGACAGCCGTGATAAAAATCGAGCGGTTGTACGCAATGCGGATGCGAGCCAACGACGAGATCAACGCCGCGATCAACCAGCCAGCGGGCGAGTTCGCGTTGTTGATCAGTGATTCTTTCGCTGTTTTCGATTCCCCAGTGGACGAGGCAAACGACAAGATTCGCGCGGGACCGCGCTTTAGTAATCGCGGCGCCAAGCTGGGCGCGAACAGACGACGCGGCGATTTGGCTATTTGTTTTAGGGCCAACACTGTTTATCGCGAACAGGGCGATTTTTTTTCCATCGGATAGAGAGAAAAAACTCGGATCGCAAGCGTTCCTGGTTGGTGTTTCAACTCCGACTGGCTCAATTTCTTCCCGAACCAGGTGCGCTGCGGAATCGTGCAAAGCGACGGGGCCGAAATCGAGCGAATGATTATTTGCCAGCCCCATTGCGTCAAAGCCGGCCCGGCGGAGCAATTGCGCGGATTCGGCCGGAGCGCGGAACGCATACCGGTTTGTAGCTCCGCCTAGATTCGAGATCGTGCACTCCAAGTTTGCGGCGGCGAATGACGCCTGACGAATCACCGATGCAATACCTTCAAATGGATCCGTACCGTCTTGGATCTTTGCGGCGCAACTACGAGCGAGCATGACGTCGCCACCGAAAATCAATCTGGCGTCGGATTTTGCTGGCGGGACCCGATACAAATCGAAGCGATCCTTTCCACGCTCTCTGAGGAGTTGGCCCAGCGTCACCAGTTCCGGTGCGGCAGGGAGTTGGTGCGCCACAAGATCGTTCTCATCGAGAATGCCAATAGGATTTCGATCCTCAATTAGCGCGGCGACATGCGTCCCTAGATGAACGATTGTGCCTCGCTGTAAATCCTCCGCTGTAATTCTTGGTATGCCGGGTGCGGCTGATCGGGCGACAAAATCAAGATGCTGGCGCAACTGCTTCGGGTCCGACCATGGAATTCGCTGGCCCTGCCGGCGCAATGCGTAAACGACAAAGTTTGCGCAGTCGGCACCGAGATTGGTTTCGGGTCCGGTGTTCGAAGCTTCTGACAATTCGCCGCTCCCGAAAAGATACGGCAAACCAAATTGCTCGGTAACGGCCGCGCGAAAACCGCTGCCGATGAATCGCCGCAATTCCATTATGGGCGTTTCGCGAACTTTTCCATCGATCACCGCCCGTGCTCGCAAACGCACTGAGCCACAGTGCAACTGTGGATCGAATAAATTTTCGATCTTCGTTATCGGTAGAACAGAATCGTGAAAATCAATCGCCAGCTCGTTCCATGCAGGGCGCGGCGCGGCATTCGCGACAAAACCGACTTGATCGGCCGATAAACCACTCACGTTGCAACGCCAAAATTTCGGCGTCACCGCAAACCATTCGATCTTCTCGGGTTTCGCCGTCCAAGGTTCGACGACCAGTTGGACGTCGCCGCCATCATCGACTGGAACGCGGTAAACATCGTCCGCAGAAGGTTCGCGATTTTTAACTTCAAGATGCAATCGCGGCGCTTCATCGTTCCAGGTACGCAACAATTGCTGCCAACGCGCGGTGTCGTGCCGCACGTTGACGTGTTCACGTTCCGACAAGATTCGCGCCCGAAGGTCTTGAGTTATTTGTGCGACGTCGAAGGCCGCCGGCTTTTCTCCTTTCATCATCAATTTCTTGGCGAGATTCGAGTGATCGTTGGCAACGGTGAGGAAAGGCTCGAATTCGATTTGCGCCGTGGGCAGCGAAAGTGCTGACTTCAACGCCAGCTTTAGCAGCCGATCAGCGTCGTCTTCGGTCTTCAAGTACGGACGCGAAATTGCGAATGTGATCGCGCACAGATTTGGCTGCTCAATGACGAAATTCCAAATCCGCGCGAATGCTTGTTCCCGCTCCGCCGCAGCCAGTCCACCGAAGTAATCCAGATCAATCGTAACAATCAGCCGCTGGTTTGGGTCGATCTCTTTCTCCAGATGTTCGAAATCGGAAACAACGTACGCCTCCTGTAATGATCCCGATTTCCGCGGCGCTGCTTCAAGATGGCCGTCGATTAACGCCGTTGCTTTTCCTCGCCGTTCGCGAATTTGAGATTCCGAAAGTTTCTCAGCCGGCACCCAAATGACTTTTTCAATCGGCGCCGGCATGAGCGGTTCGATCCAGTTGAAACATTGGACAACGCCTTTGCTGCGCCAGCGATCAAGCAGCATTTGGCGATCCTGCGCGGACGCAACGTTTCGAAGCGCGTAACGAATTTTATCGGAATCGAAAATGCCCGAGGCGTCGCTGTGCGCATCGAAAAGAACAAGCGTGTACGACTGGTCGAGATCGATCTTTTGAGCCAGCCAGTAAAACGTGCCGGCGTGATTGTCCTCGATGTAGATGGGCAACGTGCTCGCCTCGACAGTTCCGAACGCGGCGCCAACCAGGAGCGTCGCAAAACAAATCGCGGCTGCTCGCGCGTTCATCGCGCCCCGTGAACTTCAGGTTTTTTGCTAAGCGGAGCGCGCAATTCGACTAGCGAAATGCACGTGTCGCGAAACTGCGTGCCTCGATACACACCTTTGATGATCAGTTTGATTTTGTTGACCGGCTTCGTGTAGTCGCGCACGCGGATGAGGTACGGTCGTTCGAATCGCTCATCGGGAATGCTCTCCGTGAACGTATGCTCATCGTTCAGCATGATGTCGAGTGATGCGACGCGGTTGTTTTTCAACCACGGTTCCTTGTTATCGTAATCGTAATATCCAGGCTGGATCAGAATGCCATAGAGTGGAAGCGGGCGTTTCACGTTGAGCGTTATGCTCTCGCCGATCCCATCGCCTTCGACTCCCTCAACCCAGGGCGATTGAACCTCTCGGGTAGGATCGCCCTTTATGTTAACGACGTCGTAATTGTGTTTGCCCTGGGTTGCCAGCGTCGAGCTTGCCGTCGCATCGTAGTCGGTATGATCGAGAAAATATTGATGGTCCCTGAGAACATACGATGCGCGGCGGCTAAGGTCTTCTTCGCCATATCCGGTCGGATACCTGTCGTATTTTGAATGCGCGACGATCCGGATGTCGTCCGCCAATGTTGGCTTCAAGTTTTCAAACTGCCATTCGTAATGCGTATCGCTGATTTTCTTGAATCGCTCCTTCGGTTTTTCGATTGAAACATCTTCGGGCTCGGAATGCAGGACATTGATCTCAATTTTCCCTTTACCAATTGGCCCTTTCCACGTCGCTGCTGGCGACAGCGAATATGCGAAGGTCGCGTTGCTGATGTGCGAATCATCTGAAACTGATTCGTCGTTCTCCGCGTAACGCGCCTTGTAATGAATCGTTACGTCCCGGGTCTGATTTCGCTCGAAGGGAATGACCGATTTCTTCCATGAGTTGATCGTGGACACGTGCTCTTGCCAGAACGACCCCGAAGTTGTTTCGCCGCCTTCTTCCTCTGCTCCCGCGCTTTCTTCTTCCGATTCACTGCCTTCCTGGTTCGCTTCGCTGGTTTCTTCTTTCTTCGCATCGCTGCTTTCCTGCGTCGTTTCGCTAGTTTCTTCTTCCTTCGCTTCGCTGGCTCCTTCTTTAGTTTCGCTGCTTTCTTGCTTCGGTCCGGCCACGTTGGTCGATTTCAATTCTTTTGCGTCAACATTGATTTGGTAATGATCGATATCATCACTCTTTCCCTGCCCGTCGGAGTCTGGATTTGCTCCCCAACGCTCGACCGGAAAAAAGAAATCCTGTTGCACCTTCGGTCCTGTGTTATGCATCCGGTAACGAACA
>JBARMF010000565.1:0-2072 GCA_049802315.1 Candidatus Udaeobacter sp. | reverse complement strand
AAAAAAACTCTGCGCCGTTGTCCGCTGAATCTGAATCAACGGGCGCGCCTGCGAGAGCGGAGCTGATTAAGCTCATCAGGCACCGGCTGCACGAACCACTTGGCCCGACATTGCTAGTGCTGCAACTTCTGCTGCGCGAAGAATCGCTTTCGCCGCAAGGTGTTGCTCTTATTCGAATGCTCCAGCGCAGTATCAAAGAAGAAGTACGCGCGATCCACGAACTGCTAACGATCATAGAAACTTTTATTCAAGAACCGGCTCAGCGCGATAGTGAGGCAGAAAAGCGATAGGGAGAGTCCTCCCGATCGTAATCGTCTTAAGCGTTTCGCCGTTCGTGCAGGCAGGGAATTATGCCGGTTTCACAACCATACGTCCATTAAAAGGCCTACCGTGCACCTCTCTCGCTAACTAATCAGAAGCAGGACGGATGGGGGGGGATTCGAACCCCCGGTGCCTTTCGGCACACACGCTTTCCAGGCGTGCACAATCAACCGCTCTGTCACCCATCCAAACGCCACACACTTTAACTGCGAATCTGCTGTACGGGAAGCTGACAGCGTTCTACACCCGTTACCAATTCTGTCATTCTGAGCGAAGCGAAGAATCTCTGAGCATCCGTTCGGCCACAGCAAACCAACAGCCAGAGATGTTTCGCTCCGCTCAACATGACAGATGAATGTGCGTCAGCGGAAAGCAGTCGTCTCCCTGCCCCTTCGAGTCTCGCGTCATTTCACAACTGCAAGCGGCGGAACAATTCGTCGAGAGGTAGTTGGATGCCGATGTAAAATTCGCCAAAATCGGCGTACTCGGCGCTGACCGGGTCGAACCGCATTTTGTAAACGATCGCTTTAATCTGGAATGTATCGCGCGCGAAAAGAGTCACGCCCCATTCCGCATCGTCGAGACCGGTCGAACCAGTGATCAGTTGTTTGACTTTGCCGGCGAACTCGCGCCCGACACTGGCGTGTCCTTTCATCAGTTTGCGCCGTTCATCATACGGCAGCGCATACCAATTGCGCTGCTCGCCGCGGCGCTTGCTCATGTTATAAAAACAAACCACCGGCCAATCGGGCAACGTGGGATAAACGCGCTCCTGTCGATAATGCGTAATTCGCTCGCGAAATGATCTCAACGCCTCTTCGAGCTTTGCAGGATCCTTGCGGACATTCGATTCGAGCGTCTGTGCGTATTCTTCCTCGGTTGTGATGTATTCGCTTTCCTCGGTCAGCGACAAATAACCGTAGACTGGCGTTAGCGCGTCTGGGCCTAACGAGAGCGACAATCGTTTCTCAATGCTATTGGCGTCGTGCAAATCGGGCGTGATCAGCATGAAGCCGATGTCGGCCTTTGGCGTCACCACCCCAAGCGTGAGTAATTGAGTAGAATCCGTCGCGCGTACGTCCTGCACTAGCGATGCTAGATTTGTTTTCGCAGCGTTTTGTTCCTCGCGACTGAGTAACTGCCATTGGCCGTACTCGATCCGGTAAAATAAATGCAAGCAATGCCAACCTTCTTCTGGAACGAGCGTGGTGTTCTTGTCAGTCATCGCCGTAGTCTCGGACGTGAAAGGAGGCGGTCAAGGATAGCGCACCAAGGAATGACGGCTTCCCAGCCCCGAAAGCTTTCGGGGCTGCCCAAGCCGTCGCGACACGCGTGCGCTACCCAGGCGTTTGCACCTTCGGCAGATGCGCCATGCAATATTCTTCGCCGTCGCGCGCGACGCGGAAATCGAGGTTCGAATCGCTTAGCTCGGTCGCGCCACAGACCGCGCAACGATGCAGCGTTTCGGCGGGGCTGCGCGCGTCGGCTTCAAAACGTTTGCGTCGTGTCGAGACGTCGCGCCGGTGCCGCGCTTGATGAATGATCTCCGCTCCGAAAAAAATGAAATAGTTAATGAATGCGGCAAAGAGCGCTGCGCGATACGAGTTCGGTCCCAGAAAAAACCCGAGCATCAAAAACGCGGCGTAAACCCAAGCCAGCCATTTGATTTTTACGGGCAAAATAAAAAGGATGTAAATGACTTCCTCGGGATAAAAGCGCGCGAATGCGAAGAACAATGACGTGATGAGCAT
>JBARMF010000564.1:0-3292 GCA_049802315.1 Candidatus Udaeobacter sp. | reverse complement strand
CGTTTCATGACCGGAATCTTATGCGAGAAGCATTAGTCGCGCGAATCTTCTGGGAGCGGTCGCCGCGGCGAGCTGGTCAGCCCGAATCGTAGCCGAGCGGCGCCTCGCCGAGACGAACTTTCTTATTTTCTGCTGATTCGTTTCGCACTTGTCAGCCGCCACCGATTACTGGCAACATGTCAGCCATGAAAACATTTACGTCATTAGCCACTATTCTCCTCGCGACATTGCTCGCGACTTCTTTATTTGCGCAAACTCCCGCCACATCACCGGCGGATGCCACGGGTTCGACCTCGGTCCAATCAGCAACTGCAACCGGTCAGATGCCTAATCCTCAGGAGATGATGAAGCAGATGATGGAAATGTCGAAGCTCAATGAAAATCACAAGCTGCTTTCCGAGATGAACGGCAATTGGAATTTCGCCATCAAAATGTGGATGAACCCAGATCCGAACGCCAAACCGCAGGAATCGAAAGGGAGTGCTACACGCAAGGATATCATGGGCGGCCGCTACGTGATGATGGATGTGACAGGTAAAATGCTGATGCCAGGCCAAGACGGCAAAATGAAAGATGTGCAATTCAAGGGGATGGGCGTCGAAGGCTACGACAACGCAAAGAAAAAGTTCGTGAGCTCGTGGATCGACAATATGGGCACCGGCATTCAGTTTTCCGAAGGCACCTACGATCCCGCGACCAAGACATTCACTTATACCAGCGAAATCGAAATGATGCCCGGAATGAAAACACCAGTTCGCGAAGTAATTAAGGTCCCCGACAACAACCATATGGCTCTGGAGTGGTACGAAACCCGTGGGGGTCAGGAAAAGAAAACCATGGAGATCGCCTACACACGCGCCGGCAAGAAGTGATCCATAGTGTGAGAAAGTTGCGGGAACAACCGAGATAAAAAGTTCGGGCTAGCCGGAAGTGCCTTCGCGTTCCGCGACTGCGACTCGTGCGCGCACCAAATCGTGCAGCGTCATTATGCCCGGCAATTTGCTCTCGGATTTATCGGTGATCACAAGCGTTCCCGTAGGCGTCAGTAGCCATTTCCTTCCCACCTTTTCGTTCTTACTCTTTCTCAACCGTCACACGCAAAAATGTTGCAGGAATGGACGTGCCATCCTGACTTTTGTTCTGACTGTTGAACAACTCTTCGAGTTGTTTTTGTAGCTCATCCGCTTTGTCTTGTTTCTCCGCAGCTTCGAATGCAGTCATGGTCGGCCCATAATATTTCCTGAATGCATCCACGAACGCTGCTGGTGTGCCCGGGAAATTGAAAGTGAACGTGTCACGCGCAAACGAGATGTTTTCTTTAGGAATTCCTGCCGCCGTAAAACGCTCGATCACACTGCCCTCGACGCCCCATGTCATTGGACTAACGAAACCTTCTGGCGGTGGGGGCGTATAGTTTGAGCTGATCTTCAAAATCTGCGCCACGAGTGTCGGATCGTTCGGAATCCAGTTGCCCATCACGATGCGACCTCCCGGTCGCGTCACGCGCACCATCTCTTTCGCAACGTCGAATGGCCTGGGCGCGAACATCGCCCCGAAAATACTGACGACCAGATCAAAGGATTTATCCGGCACCTGCTCCAGATTCGATGCGTCACCTTCCTGAAACCTTATATTCGTTAGGCCACGTTCGGCCGCACGCTTGTTCCCAGCCTCGACGAGGTTCCGCGCGATATCGATGCCCAGCGCGTCTGCGCCCATTTTCGCCGCGGGCAATGCGGTCGTGCCATCGCCACAGCCGAGATCCAGCACCTTGAGTCCCTTCTTAATTCCGAGTTTTTTGACCAGAGCCTCACCGCTTTCGCGCATGGTATCGGCGATGCGCGTGAAATCGCCTTTTTCCCAAAGTGCTTTGTTCGGATTAGGAGCAGCATTCATAAACGCGACCTTATCGTTAGCCTTGCGCACTCGCAATCTCCTCTGGGGAGCGCACGCGGCTGGCGTGTTGGTTTCGGCGTCTCGCCGAAACGAACTTTTCTGATTCGCCATAAAATCGACGTCAATCAGAAATACCACTGCAACCTAATCGTCGCGCTTACGAGATTCGGATTTGCTCTCAATCCAACGGATGCCGCCACTTCAGGCCGGTAAATCGCGCAAACCCGAGATCGAGCGTTAACCATTCGCACCCAAACTCGATCGCTAGCGCAGCGTGGAACGCGTCGGGCACAAGATTGCCTCGCGCGTCGCTTCGCCGACAAAGATCGACGAAAATTTTCCAGTGACCCGCGCCCGGTGCGAGAAGGTGCACCTCTTCACGAGAACGAAAGTCTTCCACAAAATCGAGCGCTTGAGCCAGTGGCGTCGGTTTTTTGAAAATCTTCGGATGCGTGATCACGCGCAGGCAGCCACTCAAAGCCAGTTCCGATACGGCGACTCCAGCGGGATCGCTGAGGGCTGCTTCCAGCCATGACTTAATTCCACGGTGTTGATCGGCGTCCGCGCGATGTGCGCTGACCAAAATGTTAACGTCCAGGAGAATCATCGCGATTCCATCGCATCCAGGAGCGCCGCCGACGAGGAGAGATCGATCCCCGGTTGAACTCCGGTGCCTTTGAATGTCTTCAGTGGCCGCGGTCTACCCGACCGACTCCTCTTGTGCTCTTTGGCGAAAGCTGCTCGTAACGCATCTTCAATCACTGTGCGTAACGAGCACCGGCGCTCATGTGAAATCTTTTTCGCCTTTTGCAAAAGCGAATCCTCAATAGAAATCGTTGTTCTCATGCATCAAAGCATATTAACAGTGCATCATGATGCAAGCAGGCTGCAGAGCGGTTTGTGGCATTTGCGGAAATTGGCATCATAAGCCGCTTAGGATGCATGTTTTCCGTCGCGGTAGGCGCACGCCTTTCGTTCGGAAGGAGGCGTCTTGATTTGTTCAATTCGCGATGGCGAGGCCGCCATCGTCAGCGCGCGAGTGGCGTGCGCTCCCCGGAGACATCTTTCCAATGTAACGTTTCCACGCTTCAACGAATCGCGCGGCGAAAGCCCTCCTTTTTCCTTCTTCCTTATCTCGCCGCTTCCAGTTCCGCGCGCATTGACGACAGACTGACCTCGGTCGGCATGAAGCCGGTGTCGCTATAGGTGATGGTCACATGCTGATCGTCTTTTGAAAACGAGAGCGTGCCGGCCATGGCGGCCATTGAAGCGACGTCTTCTTTCCAACCCGCGTCGCGAAACTGTTTCCGAAAGGATTCAACCGCCGCTTTGGCTTTTCCTTTGCCGAGAGTGAACTTGATCTCGTCTTTCGTCTGCTTCACGTCTTTCGCATCCG
>JBARMF010000563.1:0-3465 GCA_049802315.1 Candidatus Udaeobacter sp. | reverse complement strand
GTTTCGCCTGCTCAGTTGTACTCTTCGCGGACGATCTGATCCGTGCCGACCGGATTGACGATCTGGTTCGGAACCTGCGGGATGTTTTGCGTACGCGTAATTTTGTAACCAGCTTGTTCGAGCAATTCCTCCTGTCGGTCAGCGGCCGAATCGAGGGCCTCCTTCACGGACTTCTTGCCTGAACTCGCAGCCGTGACCTCATCCTGAAGGATGTCTAGGAGCTGAGGATATTCCGGAAGATGCCAGTAGTCGTGGTGCATGTGGGTCATCGCATTGGCGAAGCTCTTGTTGTAGGTATTGACCTTCTGCCATTCCGGGCTGTCAAGAACAGACTTAAGGCCGGTCTGACAGACGGCTGCCCAGCGCTTTTGCTGCTCGGGGTGAAAGAACCACTCGAGGAACTTGATGGTTTGCGGAATCTTCTTCGAGTAGACGTTGAGACCGATCCCCTGTCCGCCGATCATCATCTCTCTGCGGAATTTTCCGTCGAGGCCGACCTGGCCCGGCGTCACGCCGTATCCGGTCTTCTCGGCGTAAGGGTTGACCTTGGGATCGGAGTTCGATCCGTCGAAATAATACCACTGCATCGCCATCGCGAGATGGCCCTGCTGGAAGGCGGAGTTCACCGCATCCCAGTCCCAGGTCTCGCTCCCCGAGGGCCCATATTTGAACATGTCGACATAGGCCTGCACCCCCTGAATCGAGGCGGGAGAGTTGAGATAACCCTTGACCTCGTGAGTCTGAGGATTCCAAAGTTCGCCGCCATAGGACCAAAGGAACGGGTTCGACGCCGAGGTCGCGAAGTCATACGGGCGTCCTCCCATCTGACCCCATCCAAAGAGTCCCTGGTCCGGCCTAGTGAAGAACTCGGCCACCTGCTTCGCGTCCGAATAGGTCTGGGGCACCTCAAGCTCTCGACCATATTTGGCCTTGAAGGCCGCCTTCTCCTTTGGATCTTCGAAGAGATCCTTCCGGTACATCATACCATACGCGTCCTGGTTGACCGGGAGGCCCCAGAACTTGCCCGAATCGTCGGGATATTCGCCGTACAATTTCAGCGAAAGCGTTGAGAACAGGTTGGCCTTAAGGTAGGGCGAATCCTGGAAAACTTTGTTCACTGAATAAGCATGCCCGCCGCCCGCGAATTCCGCGGTGGACTGGCTATCCCACATCGCGAAATCGAAAGCGTCGCCATGGATCGCAAAATTCGCCGCGATCTTGTCGTGCCAAAGCGGTCCATAAGGTACGAGATCCGGTACGATATTGATGCTCTTGTCCGGATAGTCCTTCGAGATCTGATAGACCAAGTCTGCGCAGGTCCCAGCATGCCAAACGAACGTCAGATCCTCGGCAAGGGATGGCGTTGCGCCAACCAACATCAACGCTGTGAATCCGACGCCCAACAGCAGGCGTCTTCGCGCAAAGGTTTGACCTCTCATGCACTTCCTCCCATTTTATATCGACGTTTCAAGAACGCTAACAGGCTTTCTGATGCACGGCAACAGGTCACATTGCCGCGCGCCTGCTAAGCTCGGTTCGGACGAAAATCGCTGAAAATCCCTTCTTTTGGTGGAGCGTTGGCGCATCGAGCGGGCTGTCAGCGAAGCAATCTTTGTCTCTTTAGTTGATGTTTCCAAGTCAGCGCCGCGATCCAACAGAGTCTTCGACAGGATCGACGTCAGGATCATCGCGGATTGCGGCCAGGGGTATGACCCGCGCCGCTGGCAGGAGCGAAAAGAAGACGAAAAATGTCACAACTAGCTCCCGTCGCGACCCGACAAGTCACACCGGCCAGCAGACGGCTAAGAGAACGCCATCTTGGGGTCTGGGGACGAGGGAATTGAAATAGCCGACGTGATGGCGCGCGTCGAGGATTTGAGCTGTCAGCATTCTCCTCTGCTAAAGATGAATTCCTGCGCGGTGCAATCTCGATGTTCAGCCTATCCCTTAACACCAATCCGCTGGTGAATCGGTTCGCCGAGCCGGAGGATATGATCAACGTCGTCGTGGATCGCCTGCGCATCCGTGACCTCCAACTCACGCACGAGTTCATTAATCCCTCCTGGCCCACGTCAGTCATCCGTGCCATGTCGCGGAGGATGCGGGCGGCGCTTACCCGCACGGGTGTACGCATCACCTCGGGTATGACGGGGCCCTATGGTCGGTTGAATCATTTTGGACATCCGGAGGCAGAGGTCCGGCGTCACTATGTCGAGTGGTTTAAGACCTTCGCCGACATCATAGCGGATCTCGGTGGCCGGTCAGTCGGTTCGCAATTTGCGATCTTCACCTACCGCGATTTCGACGATCTTAGGCGTCGCGAGACGCTGATGCGCATCGCCATCGACTGCTGGTGCGAGATAGCGGAGCACGCGAAGGCGGCTGGCCTACATTATGTCTTCTGGGAGCCCATGTCGGTTGGGCGTGAATTCGGGGAGACGATCAAATCCTGCCTCGATCTCCAGAAGCGGATCGGAACGGCGAACATGGCGATCCCAATGTGGATGATGGCGGATATCGACCATGGGGACGTGACCAGCGCGAACCCCGAGGACTATGACCCTTACGCCTGGGCCCGCGCGATCCCGCGAGTGTCGCCAATCATTCACATCAAGCAGTCACTCTTGGATAAGGGCGGTCACCGACCCTTCACGGCCGAGTTTAATGCAAAAGGCCGCGTCCAGCCCGCGCCTCTAATCGCCGCTATCCGAGAAGGTGGCGGCGTCGATAACGAGATCTGCCTCGAGCTGTCGTTCAGGGAGCGCGACCCCCACGACCGGCAGGTAATCAACGACATCGCCGAGTCTGTCGCGTTCTGGCGACCCCACATCGACACTGGGGAAGCGGACCTCAATCCCCAGGGCGGGGGGGCAAGCCGGATGACCGGCTGCACAAGTTCAAGGTCGATTTCGGATGAGGCTCAGTAGAAGATTGTGCCGCGGACGGAGTTTGAACCTCTGGTTTGAGTCCATCGCTTGGAAGAGTGCCCAGTGTTCGACTCCGGGCCGAGCGATAGCCGCCATTTGCGCGAAAGAGACCCCCTGTCGACGTAGAGCCCGCCTCGATCGGCCGACGTTTGGCTCCAAAGGTGGGTTGGAAGGCTCGTAAAACAAATGTTGCGACAGCGTTGCGACACGGGCCTGAAAAGTTTGCCGTTTCTAGCGTAACCAATTGAAATTGGGACAGAAAGCATAATGCTTGACATGGCGTCGCAACCCATTGTGTTCCGCCTACGTCCGCATTCCGCCGAGGCCGTGCGAAAAGGCAATGTTCAAGAGCCTATGTGGGAGCGGCTCGGATGCGCGGTTGGGTTTGCTGGCGGTTTAGATTTTCACAACCGAGAGGGCTCAAGTCGCCCTCATCGCCTGGATGAGCGGTCGCACCCCTAGGAGGGCGATCATCCGCTTCAGATTGTAGGCGAGAACGTGAAGGCTCATCTCTGCGCTGACCTTTTCGAGGGTGCGC
>JBARMF010000562.1:0-1946 GCA_049802315.1 Candidatus Udaeobacter sp. | reverse complement strand
AATTTATTTTACCTCGAGCCGGATCGACGAGCCGTATTACGAACTGCCGAGAACTGATCTTTACTCGGTGCCGGCCACCAGCGGGAACCCTACCAGGATCACAACGATCGATCTGAACACGCAATTCGGACCGGGCGGAGGCGCGTTGTCCCTTAGTCCCGACGGCAAACAGGTCGCGTTCGTCGCAGCGACCAACCAGCCGATAAATTCATATACGGAACCCGACTTGTGGGTGCTCGATCTCTCGCCGAACGCAAAACCACGGAATATCACCGCGGATTTTGATTTCGACATCGATGGTTTCGTTATCGGGGACAGCTCCTCGCCACGTGCCGGCGGAGCAAACAAACCGATCTGGACTCCAGACGGAAAAGGGCTCATCGCAGTCTATGCCAGGGAAGGAAAGCGAAATATCGGACTGTTTGACGCAACTGTAGGCGCGGACGGCTCGTCCGGCGAAACAGCTGCGAAGGCTGGATCGGCGAAGGCAGATAGCCCCGCTAAAAGCAGCACAGTGCAAGATCTCACTTCCGGAAATCACGGCGTGATGAGCTTTCGCGCGACGCCTGATGCTTCGAAGCTGGTCTACGTCCTATCAACGCCCACTCGCGTTAACGATCTCTTTGTTCTCGATCGGGCAACTCCTGGTGCAACGCCGAAGCAGCTAACGAATGTGAACGACGAGCTGTTGTCGAAATTGAATCTCACCGAGCCGGAAGAGATTTGGTACAACAGTTTCGACGGCAAACGCATACAGGCATGGTTACAAAAGCCGCCAAATTTCGATGCGCATAAAAAGTATCCGTTAATTCTGAACATCCATGGCGGACCGCACGTTGCCTACGGCGACATTTTCGTTCATGAATTTCAGTGGATGGCAGCCAAGGGCTACGTGGTGCTCTACCCGAATCCGCGCGGCAGCACGAGTTACGGCCAGGAATTTGGCAACGTGATTCAATACCGTTATCCAGGCGACGATTACAAAGATCTGATGGCCGGCGTCGACGAGGTGATAAAACGCGGCTACATCGACGACCAAAAACTTGGTGTCACTGGCGGAAGCGGCGGCGGATTGTTGACCAACTGGGTGGTTGGACAAACCGGGCGCTTTGCTGCAGCCGTCTCGCAGCGCGATATCGCCAGTTGGGAAAACTGGTGGTACACGGGCGACTTCACGCTCTTCCAGCCGAATTGGTTTCGCTCGCCGCCATTTGAAGACCCGGACGAGTATCGGGCGCGATCACCGATCAGTTACATCAACAATGTGAAAACGCCGATGATGTTCATCCTCGGGGAAGCAGATTATCGCACGCCGCCCGGCGCAGGCGGCGAGCAAATGTTTCGTGCGTTGAAATTCCGCAAGATTCCAACCGTGATGGTGCGTTTCCCTAACGAATCTCACGAGCTTTCGCGCTCCGGCCAGCCGTGGCATCGCGTTGAGCGGTTGCAGCATATTGTTGGCTGGTTTGATCATTGGCTGATGGACGTTCCGAAGCCGGAATACGAAATTACATCGGAGGAAGAGGTGCCGGTGAAACCGCGCCAAGGCGAAAAACCTCCGAAGTAATCCTGCGCTGTAGCGCGTTTGTAATGCTATAGGTCAAAATCGTCGCGTTTTGAGAATATTTTTTAGGCGGCCATTAAGGAGGACGCGACGCCCTCGTCGCGCTCTCGAGTAGGAGCAAAGCGGCGAGGGCGCCGCTTCCACTTAAGCGCTATCCGCTCAATCCGTGGTTAAATCTTCGGTTGCGGCGGAGCCGCTCTGGTCAGACGCTATCCACGTTTAGTGGAAATCGTGCGATTCGGTCCCGACGAGTCTTTCGTGAACGAGCGGTTTAATATCTCGCGCTTTGATCAACACAACGCCGTCTGAATTCTGCACCTGGCCTTCGATGAGAAGAAAGGCCTCTTCAGTGATCACCAGCCGGAAGCGTTCGAACAAGTCT
>JBARMF010000561.1:0-2865 GCA_049802315.1 Candidatus Udaeobacter sp. | reverse complement strand
AACTGGGAACATCTTCAGCCGGGCGAAACTCTCAAAGTACCGAATGTTTTGCCGTTCGAAGTCGAGAAATTCACGGAAGGAAAAGTGCCGGAAAATCCGGCGTTCGCCTCTCGCAAGATTTTTGTCGATACACAGGAGCATTTACTCGAAGTGTTCGAACACGATCAGCTCGTCTGCGTATTCCCGATCACTCCGGGATCCAAAACTCTCCCTGCGCCGGTCGGCACATGGAAAATTCTTGGCGCGACCGTATTCCCCTGGTTCCGTTACGACGAAGGCATGCTGAACTACGGCGTGCGCACTGAGAATTACTACAATCTTCCGCCCGGTCCGAACAATTTGGTTGGCATACTATGGATGGGCTTGAATAAACCCGGGATCGGTATTCACGGCACGAATAATCCTGAGACCATCGGTCGCGCTGCGAGCCACGGCTGTATTCGCCTCGCCAACTGGGACGCCGCGCGCGTGAAAGATCTCGTCAGCGTGGGCAACACCGTAATCATTTTTTAGGTAGGGACGGACCGCCAGGCCGTCCGGCGCTCTCGGCGAGCGCGCCCTATCAAATTTCGGAAAAAATTTATCGCGCGGATTCGCGATCTCAAACGTCTAGGCTGTAGATCGCAACAAACTGGATGCCAGTGAACGCGAACAATACCGAGCGGCCATTCACGGCGATCGCGAGGCATTTGAAATGATCATTCGCGCGCATAGTCGAACACTTTTCGCGATCGCTTACGGCATTTTGCAAAACCGCGAGGAAGCCGAAGACGTGGTACAGGATTCACTGGTCAAAGCTTGGAAGATGCGCTGGCGCGTGCGCGATCCGGAAAAACTTCCCGCCTGGCTCAGCATGATTGCTCGTCATCGCGCGCACGACGTATTCCGCAAACGACGACCCCTTCCTTTTACTCGCGAAGCAATCGAGACGACGGAAGTAAATACGCCTGAGACCAGCGTAGTCGATCAACAATTACACTCAGCGCTCGCTACCTTACCGGAGCTACATCGCGTAGCGCTTACTCTTCGCTATTTCGAAGAGTTGGATTATCGGACGATCGAGAACACGCTCGGGCTTACGAACGGCGCACTGCGCGGAATTCTGGGGCGGGCTCTGGCTTCGCTGCGCAAACAACTCCGCCCCGCTCTCGCTTCAATGGATTAATCTATGGCAAGTCTTCACGACGAAATCGACAACTGGCTCGCTGCCGATCTTTACGGCGAACTTTCCAATGAAGAGCAACGCCAGTTGCACACTCATCTCGTCGATTGCCCCGTTTGCCGAAAAACTCATCAGGAAACCAAAACCATGAACAAAATTCTTGAAGAAACTCTCGCTCAGCAGAAACCCGATCCGACCTTCGAACAACGAATGCTGGCCGGTTTCCGCCGGCGCATCCCCGAAAAAAGCGGACTGATAAAATCGCTTTCTGATCTGATGCGTTTTCGCGCCGTGCAAGTGACCGCGGTCGTTGCGGTATTGCTCGGACTTGTGCAACTCGGCCGGACGTTCACCAGGGAAACAGCAACGACGCCGCGCACTGGTGACCGTTACGCTAACAAACAATTGTTCGAACCGCCGTTACAGTTCGCTGCGACGTCTGAACCCGGTCGAGCCGGTGCTTTAGATAAATCGGACGAACTCGCCGCTGGCAAACCAAAAAACCTGGCACTCCCAGCACCGCCGCCGTCCGCCGGGACCAGATCGGAACTCCACAAAGACTTCAAAGCGTTTCCGGCAACAGTCGCACCGGCTAAGACAGCGCAGGCGGAAACGGCTGCGAGGGAAGCCGGCAGCGAGGAAGCGATGAACTACGTAGCCGAGCAGAGCTCAGCCGAAACACCGGCGTCGGAGTTGGCAAATCGCAAACTGATTCGCAACGCGAACGTGGAGCTTGAGATCGGCAGCTTTGACGATGCTGCGCAGAAAATCACCGCGTTTGTGAAAGAAGAGCGTGGCTACGTCGCAACGACAGATTCTCAGAAACAAGCCAACGGAAAACTGCGCGGCCAAATAGTCGTGAAGGTGCTGCCGGAAAATCTGGATCGTTTTCTTCAAAGGATTCGCGGACTCGGCGAGTTGAAGAACCAAACCCTCGGTACTGAGGATGTGAGCAAGGCGTACTTCGACACCGATGCGCGTCTGAAAAATGCCCGGGTGATGGAGCAGCGGTTGATCGACATGCTGAAAACGAAGACGGGCAAGGTTTCCGATTTGCTGCAGGTGGAAAAGGAACTCGGTCGCGTGCGCGAAGAGATCGAGAAGATGCAGGGTGAATTGAAGTATTGGGATTCCCAGGTGCAATTCGCGACGGTGACGATTTCTCTGGTCGAAAAGGACATGGAAGAGCCGGCGGCCTTCCTGATCAAGGAGCGATCGCAGCTGGCACTTTATGCGCCAGACGTGGAGAAGATCTACAACGACATCAAAGCGCTCGCGTCGTCGAAAGTGCAGATCACAAACGCCCAACTGAACCGCGATTATTCAGGACGCGTCTCCGCGACAATGAGCATGTTGATCGCGCCGGAAGAAAGCGAAGCAGTAATTAGTCGGGTTAAAAGCTTCGGACGCGTGGAAAACTTTCAAACCCAAACAGAGCGCATCGCGCAGGGCGGGACTGGCATGGCTGAAAATGCAAAGACCAAGCGCGACAAGGTGGAACTCAACATCACGATCTCCCGCGAGGAACAGGAACAGGCGTTTCAGCAAACGACCCTGCGAATTCGCACGTCGTCCGTGGACGAAAAGGCAAAGGAGCTTCGCACGTTGACCGAAAAGCAAGGCGGCCGCGTTCGCAGCTCAACGTTTAATCGCGACCCAGACGGCCGCGAACTGGCAAACGTTTCGCTTCGGGTTCCAATGAA
>JBARMF010000560.1:0-4359 GCA_049802315.1 Candidatus Udaeobacter sp. | reverse complement strand
TTAGCGGCGAAGTCGACGTGTTTGATGTTCCAACGGGCAACATGCTTGGGTCCTATGCTGTTAGCGGCACGGGTATGTATCAGGGAACGCCGATTGGCGCTGGCTCGAACGACAACGGCACGGTCACGGCTTTTGCTTCGTGGGGGACACAATTCCATGACTGGCCAGAGGTCATGGTATTTAACCGCAGCGTCCAATTGATCGGCCAGATCAACTTTCCTGGCTCAGCGTTTTCGGTGGACGTCTCAACGGACGGGCAGTACGTGGTGGGCGGCGCGAAGGCGGTACATGCTAATCAGTTTGGCAGCGGTGGGCGCATCGAGTTAATCCAGCTTCAGCCTAGCCCTACCCCCACACCAACAGCGACTGCTACCGCGACCGCGACTCCCACGGCGACTGCTACCGCTACCGCTACTGCGACGGCAATTCCGCGAGCTACTCCCACACCACGACCTCGCCCTAGCCCAGTCCCACGCCCATAATTATCTATGAAAAAGAAACACACTGCTCAATCTGGCTTGTTTCGTTTGCGCGTTTTGCTTGCCGCGATTGTGTTTTCCGGGATCCTACTTGCGCTCTTCTCCAAGGCACGTCCGCAAGTGCCGATTTCCGCGCGCGCACGCCATCTGGAATCACAAGACAGTCATGCGCTTCGTAGCTTAACGCCCTCGGGCGCAGTCCAAGAAGCTTGGGTTGCCCGCTTCAACGGCCCACACAACGGAGGGGACTCTTTGCAGGCTATGGCCGTAGATAGCTCGGGCAATGTGTATGTGACAGGAGGGAGTGCCGTCTCAGATGTCACTCCCGATTACGCTACGGTCAAATATGATTCGGCCGGACAACAACAATGGGTCGCCTACTACACCGGACCGGGTAACAACACTGATTTTGCCGAAGCCATTGCTGTTGATGCTTTAGGCAATGTGTATGTAACCGGCGAAAGTTACGACGCATCCGGAGCAAACCCCGATTACCTTACAATTAAATATAACTCTTCCGGGCAGCAACAGTGGGTTGCCCGGTACGACGGCCCAGCACACCAGTATGAGCGCGCCAGTGGCATCGCAGTTGATGGCTCAGGAAACGTTTACGTGACCGGTTGGAGCTGGGGCTCCGAGGAGTTTGGTAATGATTATGCCACGATCAAGTACAACTCAGCTGGTCAAGAACAATGGGTTGCCCGCTATAACGGCCCGGGGAAAAGTGAGAATAGTGAGGATTACGCCCGAGGCATCGCCATTGACGACTCAGGCAATGTCTATGTAACCGGAGAGAGTACGGGAGTGGGGACTGACAGAGACTATGCAACTATCAAGTACAGTCCGTCAGGGCAAGAGGAGTGGGTTGCCCGCTATAACGGTCCTGGAAATGGAATCGACGCAGCTTATGCGCTCGCTGTTGACGGTTCAGGGAACGTCTATGTAACGGGAGCCAGTATCGGTACGACGTTTCCTGATTTTGATTACGCCACGATCAAATACAACTCAGCTGGTCAAGAACAATGGGTTGCCCGGTACAACGGTCCGGGGAATGGCGATGACGGTGCAACCCGCCTTGCAATCGACGGATCAGGGAACGTCTATGTAACGGGACAGAGTGGTGATCCAATCACTAACTATGAGCAATATGTCACGATCAAGTATAACTCAGGCGGGCAAGAACAATGGGCTGCATCCTACAGTGGGCCGTACAATGGAGCTCACCTCCCATTGGGGATTGCCGTTGACGGCTCCGGTAATGTCTATGTGACCGGACAAAGCAATGGCTCTGGCTTTGCCGATGATTTCGCGACGGTGAAGTACAGCGCATCCGGCATAGAACAGTGGGTCGCCCGCTACAACGGGCCGGGTGACAGCGCAGACAGTGCTTCTGCCATCGCCGTTGACGGTTCAGGGAATGTCTATGTGGCGGGAACGAGTGTTGGATTGGGAACAAACACTGATTACGCGACCATCAAGTATGTGCAGGGGCCTCCGCCCACACCGACGCCTACACCCACAGCATCGCCTAGTCCGACGCCTACCACCACCGCTTCGCCAACCCCAACACCAACGGCAACTAGTACGCCGACAGCTACTGTGTCTTCGAGTCCAACGCCAACTGCAACAGCGTCGCCAACACCATCATCAACTCCAATGGAAACGCCAACTCCAACGCCGACACCCACTGCAACGCCAACGCCAACCGCTACGTTTACTGTGACGCCGACGGTCACACCGAGACCTTCACCGACGCCCAGAGTTGCGCCAACGCCTAGGCCTCGCTTTACGCCGCCACCACGCCCGTAGCTTTTTTGTGGTAGGGACGCCCGCGCTGCGGCGTCCGGACAGCGCAGCACGCTGTCCCTGCCAATCGAAAACAACTGAAGCTCAGTTGCGAACAGCATCGCACGCCAACGCGCGACTGATACGGTTCAAGCCTTCGGCGAACATTTCGGTGTTTACGCCCATGCCGATGCGAAAGTGATCGGGCATTTCGAAGAAGCGACCCGGAACTGCCGACGTGTCGAATTCCGTGCGCAGGCGCTCAAGAAAAGCGTCCGTCTTTCCGCTGAGCAATCGGGGGAATGACGTGGTGCCCCATTCCGTCGAAACGGCACAAAGGCTTGATTGTTGCTTTAGAAAATCGCGGAGCAATTTGCGATCGGTCTCAACGATTGACCGAGCTCTCTCCCGAAGAAGATCGAGATGCTTGAACGCAGCGACGCTAAGCAGTTCGCCGGGATGAACCGGCGTCGCACTGTAAAGATCATTCAGGCGACGCATTTTCCATGCAAGATCAGGCTGCGCCAGGATCCAGCCGCATCGCAGGCCGCTGACGCCGTATACCTTCGTTAGACTGCTGGTTACCACGAACTCAGGCCCGAGATGAAATGATGTTCGAGGCGTGTTCTCGTAAACGGTAACGAGATAAACTTCGTCGACGAGCACAAGCGCGCCGACGCTGCGCGCGATATCGCCGATTTCGCGCAGGACCGGGTACGACGTGAACGCGCTCGTGGGATTATGAAGATTCGTGATCACGATGAGGCACGTCTTCGGCGTAACGCAGCGGCGAACCTCCTGCGAATCGACAGCCCAGCCGTTTTCTTCAACGCGCCGGAAACGTTTCACATTTGCTTGAAGATATTGCGCAATGTCGAGAATCGGCCCGTACGCTGGATACTCGATCAAAACTTCGTCTCCGGGCTCGATGATTGCAGCCATGGCGAGATGATTGGCCATGGAAGTGCCGGCAGATTCCACCACGCAATCGGGATCGACACCATGGTGCGCGGCGATCGCCTGCTGCAATGGTATGTAGCCGTAGCTGTCGTCACCATTGATTTCGAGTTCCTCAACGTTTACCGGCAGATCGCGAAGCGGAAAAGGCGCGACGCCGCTTGTGGCGAGATTGAATCGCGCGCGGCTCTGCGTCTTCGACCAATGCATGTAATCGGAATGCTTGTGTCTCATACTGCTTTGGGGAAACTCTGTTGCCCACGAACTACACTAATTGAGACGAAACGAAGAACGCTTTCGCACGCAGTGCTTCTGGAGTGCGGGGCATCCTCGTACCGTTTTTCGTCTAGCGCTGCGTTGAATCCAAAGCGACACGAGGACGTGTCGCACTCCGAAAGCTTCGCGAAATCAAGCACAAGCTCTTTACCATTCGCGTTCATTTGCGTGTTTCGTGGGTTAAAAGCTGTCTCCAAAAATAAGCTGGCAGCCCACAGCCAGCATGATGCCCAACGCGGATCGCGCTATCGCGAGGTGAAGCGATGATGGCACTGCAACAATTGTTTGCATTCGCTCGGGAATGACACGTACGAAAATGAGAGAATGGCGACGGCTTTCACCGAGCTACTGTAATCAGTTCGTAGATTCGAAATTCGGGCGTCGATTCGATGACTTTTGCATCACTGGCCAAGTGCGCCACGAATTCCGGATACGACCTAAACCACCAGAAAGTATTCCTGGTGAAAACAAAATGCGTCGCTCCTTGACGCTGCAACCGCTCAAGGTTCTCGATTGCCTGCTTGCTGTCGTCCGGAGTGCCGTTGTAAATCGCGTCGTTCTCTGGAAAATGCCACCCTTTGCGCTCGGCATAGTAAAAGATCGTCGGATCGCCCATATCCGCGGCCACGATCAATGCATCGGGCGGTGCCACGTTTTTCAATTCCAGACCGGCATCGCGAAGTTGCGCCGTAGATGATTGATAGAAGGGTTGAACGTACCACAACGCGAGGGTTGTGAACGAACTCACGAGTAGAAGCGACAATATCATCGCGACGACTCGCGAAGAAATTCTCGACGCAACAAAGGCACAAGTGGCGCCTGCGAAAGCAGCGGCGATCGGCACCAGGGGAAGTTGGTACCA
>JBARMF010000559.1:0-3208 GCA_049802315.1 Candidatus Udaeobacter sp. | reverse complement strand
TAAGCTGTTTGATGATGTCGGCCGGTTTGAAACTGAAGGTGGCGAGCACGGCCCGTTCGATCGCTTCTTCATTAACTGCATGCGTGCCGAACGTGTCGATGTGAACACTGAGCGGCTCCGGATGGCCTATGGCGTAGGCGAATTGCACTTCGCATTTTTTCGCCAGACCTGACGCGACTACATTTTTCGCAACCCAGCGTCCCATATAAGCAGCGCTGCGATCGACTTTGCTCGGATCTTTTCCCGAGAACGCGCCTCCGCCGTGCCGGCCCATTCCGCCATAGGAATCGACGATGATTTTGCGGCCGGTCAGACCGGCATCGCCCTGAGGACCGCCGACTACAAAGTTGCCCGTAGGATTGACCAGAAATTGCGTATTCTCGTTTAGCATTTCCTTGGGCAGCACTTTTTTGATTACCTCTTCGATCACAAAACTGCGCAGTTCCGAATGCTTGACGTCGCGCGTGTGCTGGGTTGAAACAACGACGCAGGAAATGCCAATGGGTTTGCCGTTTTCGTAGATCACTGAAACCTGCGATTTCGCGTCTGGTCGCAGCCAGCCGACTTTGAAATTCTTGCGAATACGAGTGAGCTCACGCCCGAGCCGATGTGCAAACATAATGGGTGCCGGCATGAGTTCCGGCGTCTCGTCGCACGCGTAGCCGAACATCAATCCCTGATCGCCCGCGCCTTGTTCTGCGGTGTCCTTACCTTCAACTGAGCGCGCGTCCACGCCCTGCGCAATATCTGGCGATTGTTTAGTGATGATATTGGTGATGAAAATTTTGTCGGCGTGAAATACATCATCGTCATTCACGTAACCGATGCCGCGGACCGTGTCCCGCACGAGCTGTTCGACAGGCAGGACACTCGCCAGCGGCTCGTCTTCAGACAGACTTGGAATAGTGATCTCGCCACCGACGACGACGATGTTGCTTTTGGCGAAGGTTTCGCAAGCCACGCGACTATGCCGGTCGTGCTCAATGCATGCGTCGAGCACGGCGTCTGAAATGGCGTCGCAAACTTTGTCGGGATGACCTTCACCGACTGATTCGGAAGAGAAGATGTAACGGCGGGACATGGCTGAAGAACGTTAAAGCGTTGAAAGGTTGAAGCGTTTAAGCGGTTGTAGTTGCGATCAATTTCCGACGCTTTAACGCTGCAACGCTTTCAACGTTTCAACGGTTGCGTCAGCGACATATTGACCAATCATGATGCGTCGATATATCGTAGGCTCAAATCATGGCGTCAACCATTAATTTGTTGCGGTTGCTTGCCGATCCGACCCGTCTGCGACTGCTGCTGCTTCTCGAACAGGAGGATCTTTCGGTCGTTGAATTGCAACAGATTCTTGGGATGGGCCAGTCTCGCATCTCGAGTCATCTCGCTCAGTTGAAGCGGGCCGGCGTGGTAGCCGATCGCCGCGTCGGGAAAAACGTTTATTACGGCGCGAACCAAAGTGGACAGAAGGCGAAGCGCGAGCGTGTGGCGGAGATGACGCGACTCCTTGCGCCCGAACTAACCGAAGGCTCGCGCGATCGCACAAGTTTGAAGCTTGTGCTCCACAAACGACAGGATAAGGCGCGGAAATATTTCGATGAACTCGCTGGTAAATTTGGTCGAGGCTATGTGCCGGGGAGATCGTGGCAGGCGCTTGCGCACACACTGATCACGTTGCTCCCGCCGTTGACCGTCGCGGATTTGGGAGCAGGTGAGGGGACGCTCTCGCAATTGCTGGCAAAACGAGCGCGCAAAGTTATTGCCATCGACAATTCGCCGAAGATGGTCGAGTTCGGGTCGCAGTTGGCGAAGAAACACGGATTCAAGAATCTTGAGTACCGGCTGGGCGATATTGAGGACCCGCCCATCGCGAAAGACAGCGTCGATCTTGCAATTCTCAGTCAGGCGTTGCATCACGCTATTCATCCCGAGCGCGCTATCGGTGCTGCTCACCGTATTTTGAAACGGGGCGGTCGGTTGGTGATTCTTGATCTTTTGAATCACAGATTCGAAAAAGCCCGCGAACTTTATGCGGATCACTGGCTCGGATTCAGCGAAGTGCAGTTGCACCAACTCCTGGAGAAAAGCGGCTTTCGGGAAATCGAGGTTAGCGTTGTTTCACGGGAGAAGCAGAGCCCGCATTTTCAGACTGTTTTTGCTGGCGGGGTTAAGTGAACGGGGGGACTGCCTCGGCTGTCAATAACTGAGGCCCTTGGTTTTATGCTCTCGACCGAGAAATCTGTAGCCTTGCCCGGGTTCTTTGAAGAAGTGAGGCGGCGCAAGGTGTATAGGGTGGCTGCAGCGTACGTCATCGCGGCGGGCGGTATTATTCAATTGGCTTCGGCGGCGTTTCCTGCATGGGAATTACCGAACTGGACCCTGCGGGTGCTGATAGTGTCTTTGCTGATGGGATTTCCAGTGGCGCTGATGCTTGCGTGGGCGTTCGACATTACTGCGGATGGGATTCAGGTCACGCCTGACGGGTCGACCTCCAAGGGTCACGCTCGTCGTAACATGATCCTGCTGATCGCCTGTGGGTTGATCCTTTCGGTCGCCGCGGGATTATTTCTGCTGCCACGGGTGGCCGCGCATAAGATCGACAGGTCCATTGCAGTGTTGCCGTTCCAAAACCTCAGCGATGAGAAGGAGAACGCTTACTTCGCGGATGGTGTTCAGGATGATCTGCTCACGAACTTGTCCAAAATCGGCGATCTGAAAGTGATCTCGCGCACATCGGTGATGCCTTATCGCGCTACGCAATCTAATGCTCGTGAGATTGGAAAGGCCCTTGGCGTCGGAACTATTTTGGAAGGGAGTGTTCGACGGGTTGGGAATCGAGTCCGCGTAAATGTGCAATTGATCAATGCTGAGAACGATCAGCACATTTGGGCGGAAGATTACGATCGGGAGCTAACGGACGTATTCGCCATTCAAAGTGATCTCGCTCAAAAAATAGCAGGCGAGCTGCGTGCTCAATTGTCGCCTACTGAAAAGGCGCAGATTGAACGCAAGCCGACTGAAAACAGCGAAGCCTATCTGGCTTTTGTGGAGGGGCACGATCTTCTTACCCGGCCAGATCGATTGCGCGCCGACACTGAAAAGACTGAGCAACTGTTTGAAAGAGCAACCAGGCTCGATCCAAACTTTGCCCGCGCCTTTGCAGCATTGGCGTGGGTGGAAGACTGGATGTATCACAGCTTCGATCCCA
>JBARMF010000558.1:0-1566 GCA_049802315.1 Candidatus Udaeobacter sp. | reverse complement strand
GACAACAACTGGCCTCCGATCCCAAGCTTCTGGCTCGAGCCGCGAACGTAGGCATGGCGAACGAGAGTTACATCGCCGACCTGTTGAAGTCCCATAACACCGAGTAGTCCTCCGGTTTCGGCTTCCTCATAGCCGCAGAACACTACGCCGGAATCGAGTTCGTGCTGAAGCTCGTCTCTCGACATGTAGGGTTCAGTCCAGCAATCGGCAGGAATCACCCCTTTGTACGCCTGAGCTCCATCGTTGATGATGGACCAAATCTGTTCAAAATCGCCATGCTCACAGCGGCGCATCATTTTTATGCAAGCCTCGTTTCGGATTACGCGTTGTGCTCGGAGTGCTGCGCGGCCTTCACCGGGCAGCGCACCAGGTGTCCGGGCGCTACTTGTACAAGCTCCGGCAGCTCCTCCGCACATTTCGGTATAGCGAAGTCGCAGCGCGGCTCGAATCCGCAGGCGTGTTGCAACATCGGCGAACCGATACTGGGAACACTGCCCTCAATCGTGCGCAAAGGCTCGTGCAGATTCGTGCGCAATGTTGGGACGGAGTTCAACAGTCCCTGTGTGTAAGGGTGCACGGGTCGACGAAAGATATCGCCGGAAGCGCCGATCTCGACCAGCCTTCCCGCGTACATCACCGCAACCCGGTCGGCGACCTTCGAGACCACGGCAAGATCGTGTGAGATGAACAGCATCGCTAATCCGAATTTCTCGCGAAGATCGGCCAGCAGCTCGAGGATTTGCGCCTGAATGGTGACGTCTAACGCGGTGGTTGGCTCATCGGCGATCAGCAGTCGTGGACGATTGACGATAGCCATCGCGATCATCACGCGCTGGCGCATGCCGCCCGAAAGCTGGTGCGGATAATCGCGCGCGCGCTTTTCCGGATCGCGAATCGCGACGGTCGTTAATGCATCCGTTGCGACTTTGCCGGCTTCACGTTTTGATACCCGGTGATGGGCGAGCATAGCCTCGGCGATCTGGTCGCCGACGCGCATTACCGGATTCAGCGCAGTCATCGGCTCCTGGAAGATCATTGCGATGGCCGAGCCGCGGAGTTCGCGCATGTCATCTTCGGGGGCCTGCAGAAGATCGTGCCCCTCGAAGCTAATGCTGCCCGTGATTCGCGCTTGCGGCGGCAGCAGGCGAAGGATCGCCAGCGAAGTTACGGATTTGCCGGAGCCCGACTCTCCCACCAATCCCAGCGACTCTCCGGCACCGATTTCAAAGCTGAGGTCGCGCACGGCAGAGACGAAATCTGTGCGGTCGCCGCTTCGAACCGGAAAAGCGACGTCCAGATTCTGGACCTGCAGCAGCGTGGAAGTCACAAAAGCATGGTAACAGCCCGCGGAGTCGCCTCTTCTTCATGAATCGAGACTTGTGGAAGCCCGCGCCAATCCTGAATTCTCCGCATTTTTTCACATTGCGTTGATTGCATCTGCGAGTGTTGTTTAGCAAGCCGACCTGATCGATGACACCGAAAGCCGCGGAGTCCGCGGGTCTCCGTATTGCATCTGAAGAACTGGTTGCACAAAATCCGGTCAGTGGGCTGTGGACGAGCTGCACT
>JBARMF010000557.1:0-3108 GCA_049802315.1 Candidatus Udaeobacter sp. | reverse complement strand
GGCGAGGCTGGCCTGCAGTGGGTCGTCACCGCGTACAGCCTTGGAATGGCAATCGCCATCATGTCATCCGGGACGGCAGCGGACATCTACGGCCGCCGCAAGATCTACCTTTTCGGCATCGCTCTCTTCACGGTGGGCTCCGCCGCGTGCGGCATGGCTTCTTCGGTCGAGGCACTCAACTTCGCGCGCGGAGTCCAGGGGGTTGCTGCAGCGACGGTCAACGTAACGTCGCTCGCGCTCGTCAGCGCCGCATTTCCCGATCCGAAATTGAAAAGCTGGGCGATCGGCATCTGGACCGCGATCGCGAGCACCGCCATCGCAATCGGTCCGACGCTAGGCGGCCTCATGGTGCAGGCGACAGGCTGGCGCTCGATCTTCATCGTAAACATTCCCGTCGGGGTCGTCGCCATGGCCTTGACGTGGCGCTTTGTAGCGGAGTCGCGGGACCAACGCCCGCGCACATTCGACATCCCCGGGCAACTTCTATTCATCGTGGCGGTCGGCGCTTTCGCGTTTGCGGTGATTGAAGGTCCGCATGCGGGCTGGCTCTCGGGGAAGATCCTGACGCTGTTCGTGGTCGCGGGTGCAGCGCTGGCGGCGTTTATCTTCTGCGAACGCAGGAACGCCGACCCGATGATGGACCTCAAGCTCTTCGGCGACCGCACGTACTCGCTCGCGATCGTCACAATCTTCGCCACTTTGTTCGCCGTATACGGGATGTTGCTCGTGATCACGCAGTATATGCAGAACGTGCGCGGTTTCTCGCCGACGGATGCGGGATTCCTCCTCTTGCCGTTTAGCATGAGCCTGATGATCGTGTCGCTCACGGCTGGGAAACTCGTGGGAGTGTTCGGCTCGCGGCGTTTGATTCTCCTCGGCATCGCGTTGCAGATCGTCGGGTTCGCCGTTCTGGTCGCGGGGCTGCATGGAAGCAAGATCGCGGTCGCCTTCGGTCTCGCCTTCACTGGCGCGGGAGGCGGGTTGTGCCTGACGCCGATTACCTCGCTCGCAATGACGACGGTCCCGGCCGAGCGCGCGGGAATGGCATCGGGCATCATGAGCGCACAACGCGCGCTTGGTTCCACCATCGGGTTCGCCGTGCTCGGCTCGATCCTTGCGGCAACGCTAACGACCACCCTCAGTGCCCACCTCGCCGACGCGCTTCCGAATCCGGCCGAGCGCATGGAAGTCACCGATACGATCATCGGGGACGCGAATCCCCGCGCTTACGCCGCCGAGATCGGGCCGGGCCGGCCGATCAAACATCTCAACCCGGCCACGCAGAAGGCGATCCTTGCGGTTGCCGAGAGCGATTTCATCGAGGGTATCCGATTCAGCCTCACAACAGCCATATCGTTGCTCGCCGTCGTCCTCGCCGCCGGCATTTTCTGGTTTCCCCGCGGCAGCGGCTCCATCGCAGACGCCGAACGTGAGGAACGAGCCCTCTCGTCGGAAGAGACCGCACGCGAAAGCCCGCTTTCGTAGCCGTACTCTTCGGGATCCTTCGCTCGATTTTCCCAATCCAAATCGGGATGCGACATGGTAGCATGCGCCCAGACAACATCGAACGGTCCGTCACCTGTAATCTGATACGCAATGCGGATATCGCCGCTGCGCGCGTACTTTGTTCGTGGCAACATTAAAGTAATTGAAGTTTTCTTTTAACAGATCGGCGCTCGCAAGTCCTAACACTCGCCTCGTGTTGGGAAACGACTTTGGGAATCCAAACGGTGTAGGCGGGAAAAGCCCGCGATGTTTAGCGAACCGGAAGATGAATGAATCAATCAGTTCTCATCATAACCTGCTTATGATGCATGCTGACTTCCGGCGTAGCGGATGCGTCCCGCTTGCAACGTTGGACGCCTGTTCAGTTTACCCAAAGCCTGCTCAGAGTTTACTCGCCGCGGCGAGTGGCGAGCGGCGGGCTACTTCGGCCGTGAGTTCGCGATCCGCAGCAGCACGTCGGCATGACACGGCGCGTCGAGCGCGCACCAGCAGGCGAGATCTTTGTCGTGCAGGCAATGTCGGATGTCGCGCTCGCTGAAATTATCAGCGAGGTGCTGCTCGTATAACTCGACGGCTTTTTCGGCCGTGAGCGTTTCGCCGTTCATCAGCTTCGAGCCCACCACGTACGGGTTTCCCCAAACAGTCGGTCGGCCGACATAGATAGCGTTCGCAGGCATTTTCCAACCTTTCGCGCGGCTACGCGGGATTCGCTTCGGTTTCCTCATGCGAGACCGTAAATTCTCGCGCCGCTTTTCCGTTCCGCAAACAACGGCCTTGGCACCCCTTTCCTACGCCAACCGGACGATTACTTCCGTCGCAAGGAAAGGTTGGCGACGACCTGCGATCGCTCAACAGTGCGTCAATTTTCTCGCCCGCTCCCGATGAATGATTCACTTGTCCGCCCGTAGCCTCGGCGGAGGCGGAACGATTTACGAATCACGTCCGCGAAAGTGCTCAATCGTGAGCCTTGATTGGCCCTTCGATAATCTCGGGTTTCTCAGTGAAAAGTTTAGACAGACGCTCTTTTACGTAATCCGCAGCTAGACGCACCGAGTCATGGGCACCGGCTTTGTCCTTAAACACGCTAAGGGACGCGCCCTCGCCGTTGCCAGTATCAAGCCAATAGTAACGCACAAACCCCGTAGCATTCTTAACGATTGGTACGAACTCCTCGCGTATCCGGCGGTCAATCTCTGCACCGTCCTTTGGATCAAAATGATAATGACGAATAACGGCGAACATGATGCATCTCCTTCGTTTAACGTGTCGATTTCGACTCTCTTCTAGGAGGACGATCTGTGTGTCGCCTTTCGCGTCAAGCGCGAATCAGACATGCGAATTCCACAAACGCATTCAATTTTCATGCGCGCGCACGACGAAACGCGTTCTATCGCGATACGCGTCAACCTACGGAACCAGAAAAAACTTTTCTGTGTATGGATCTTTCACGGCGGACCCAGAGGCAAAATCGGTGACATCTATATACTTGTTCTCTTCCGGCAGATAAGGACTCGTGACCATACCTTTCCGGCCTGGGACCGGAATTCCATAGGGCAAACCAGCTTTTGCTTTTGCAATATCCGCAGCTGAAATAGGCCGCAC
>JBARMF010000556.1:0-3013 GCA_049802315.1 Candidatus Udaeobacter sp. | reverse complement strand
CGCATTACTGCTCGCGTTCGCCGCATTTTTGCTGGGCACACCGGCGCGAGAGGATTTGATCGTCGCTGTTCTGCTTCTTTTCGCATCGACATTCTTGTTCGCGTTTTTTGTCCTGCCGCAAACACCTTCTCTTTGGCCGACCCTTCTGTTATGGGTGGCGATTGTCGTGTGGCTCCTATTCCGGAAGCGATTCGCCAAAATCGCGACAATCGTGGTGGCTATGATCTTAATCGCGGCCTCAGCCTGGTATTGCGTGTTCTACATTCCGGTGCAGATGCAGCGCGCTTTGACGCACACGGGCAATGGCGCGGCGCCGCCATTCACTTTGCAACCAATCAGCCAGAGTCCGGTGCCAATTCGGACGACACCCGGCAAAGTTCTCGTGGTCGATTTTTTCGCTACGTGGTGTTCTCCATGTATTGCTGAACTGCCGGAACTGGAGCGTGTTCGTGCCGAGCTACAGACCAGGCGCGACGTTGAATTCGTGCTCGTGGGAACAAACAAAGGCGGCGATACGCCTGACCGAGTCAGGGCGTTTGCACAGCGTCGGCACATCTCGCTGCCGGTCGCGTTTGATCCCGAACAGGCAACGATGCGCGTATTAGGTTTGAACGGGTTTCCAAATCTGGTGGTGATCGATCGCACCGGTCATGTGCGATTGATCCACACCGGCTACAACAGCTCCGAGACCAGCTTCCGCCGCGATCTCACGCAGCTGCTGCAAAGTTTGTAAACGTGAGCGGCTTTGAACCACGCCATATCACGCGGGCAGGCCTTTCCGCGCGATCAGTTCCATCTGCTCGCAGAATCGATCGAGTTCGCTGAACGTAGTGTAGAGGTTGGGTGTGATGCGAATGCCCTGGAATTCTTCATGCATGATCGGCACGGCGAAGATGTGGTGCTTGTCGAACAGATATTTTGTCACAGTCTCAGGATGTGTACCGTCGATGTGAACATTCGCAATCGCGCACGATTGATTTGGGTCGAAAGAAGTGTTGAACCGAATTTTCGGCACGTCCTTGAGCCGGTTCATCCAGTAACGTGATAGGTAACGTAATCGCGCTTCCTTGCGTTTGCCGCCTATTCCATTGTGAAAAACCAGCGCCTCGCCAATGGCCAGCTTTGGCGCGGCAGAGTGAGTGCCAATCTCCTCGAATTTGCGGATGTCGGATGCCTGCTTGGATTCAGCGGCCATGAGCGGCCAGAGTTTTTCGATTTTATCGCGTTTGACGTAAAGCATGCCGGTCCCCTTCGGAGCGTACAGCCACTTGTGAAGACTTGTGCCGAAGTAATCGCAACCGAGATCGCTCTGCTTGAAATTGAATTGGGCGAAGGAATGCGCTCCATCGACGATGGTCTCGATACCGCGTGCCCTCGCCATGTCGCACACTGCCTTCACTGGAGTGATCTGGCCGGTGATGTTGATCATGTGGGAGATGAGGACCAGCCGGGTCCGGTCATTGATTCCTTTTTCAAACGCGGCGCTGATCTCGTTGAGATTCTTCGCCGGAATCGGAATCTGAATGAGCTTAAGCTTTAGGTTTTCGCGCTTCTCCCGCTGACGCAACGTCGTGAGCATGCGCGGGTAATCCTGAGTCGTGGTGAGAATTTCGTCGCCGGGCTTGAAGTCCATGCCCGTGAGTAGAGTCTCCAGCGATTCCGAAGCGTTCCGCGTGATCGCGATTTCTTCGCGATCGCAACCGAACAGCTCGGCCAGGCCGGTGCGAATGGTTTCCGATTGCGGCTCGAGGATTTGCCACATCGTATAAGCAGTCGCGTCTTCCTGTTCCCAGATGTAACGAACTAGCGCCTCAGTCACGATCCGCGGACTTGGAGACACGCCGCCGTTATTCAGATTGATGATGCCGCGCGTAACGCTGAACGAGTTTTGAATGGTGGCCCAGTAATCTTCGTCAGTGGCCGCTTCTTCCGGCGTGAGATGTGCGATGTTCTTGCTCGCTGCTTCGACATTTCTCAGTAACGCCGCGACCGTTGCCGAAGAAACGGCGGCGAGACCAAGGCTTTTGCCGGCAAGAGAAAGAAAATCGCGTCGCGTGCGCACGTGTGTCCATCTTTGCGAATTCGCTACAATGTGACAAGCCAGGACTAATCAAAGCGATACCCTGTAGCGGCGCGCGATGAGTGCGGCTTTGCGTCAGCTATTGGACTAAAGTCCTATTTGCGGCTATCGGCGTCGGCAGTAAGATTATTGTTGATTACGTCATCCGACGCCTCAACGCACTTTTGACCCTGGGTAAAGGGTGGTTGAAAGGCTTAACCTTCGCTGAGACACCGCTTGCGCGATCTCCAGATTCACCTGGAGCCTCGAGGGCAACTGAAGCGATGCTGGTGATAGCAGCTTATCAAGATGTTCCTCGTTCCGCGCGGATTTGGAGCAGTCAACCTCGAAACAGAAAGGCGTTTATGAAATTCGTTAGTCTCAGAACGAAACGCGCTCGCCGAAGCATCAAACTCGACAAACGATCCGGTGCCACCCACGAACGTTTCGCCACTGCAACGGCCGAGCATCGTCAGATCCACACCTACACCGACCTCCGGCAACAGATTCACAACGACCTACGAATCCAACATCCCGAATGGGTCCAGCCAGATGGCAAATCTCCCAAGTGTGATTCGTACGAGGCGCGCCTCATGCAATTGCTCGCTGGTCTAACCCGAAGAGAATCCACCCATTCCATTGTTGATCCTCATCATCTTTTAGAACAGGGAGCACACTGATTCAACTCAGCAGTCGCGTAATAGCTGCGGCAGCAGGGCGCTATTTCGCCGCGTTTTTTTCTCCTTGGCGAGCCGGGGCCTCAGTCGAAGGCTGCCTGGCGAGCGCAAGGCGCTCAGTCTTTTTTCGGCGTCTTGCGCGTCTTTTAGCGTTGTCTCTGCCTTTGCTATGTCCCATAAACGTCAACTTTCGCCCGGTTGTCGTGCCGTAGCAACGGGACGAAACCGAGGCCGGCGTCTGCGCGGTTGCTGCTGCCGCGGCGTTCGATTCGCTACC
>JBARMF010000555.1:0-4000 GCA_049802315.1 Candidatus Udaeobacter sp. | reverse complement strand
ACGCGAGCCGCGTGCGCTCCCCAGAATTCGCACTGCGCTGTTGGTGCCCGAACATCGCGCACCACTACGGGGTGGTCGCGGGCGCCGCCGGAGCGGGCGAGCTAAAATTGAACTGCACCGGCGGCGGCTTTTCCGCTCCCGGTTGCGCAGCGAAGAACGGTTTCGGCGGAAAACCGAGCATGCCCGCGATCAAATTTGTAGGGAAACTGCGGACCGCGACGTTGTAGTCCTGCACCGTCTTGTTGAAGTTACCCCGCTCGACGGAAATTCGGTTCTCGGTTCCTTCCAATTGCGCCTGTAAACTAAGAAAGTTCTGGTTCGCTTTTAATTCTGGATAGCGCTCCGAGACGAGAAGCAAACGTGAGAGCGCATTACTCAATTGCCCCTGTGCAGCTTGAAACTGCTGGAGTTGTGCGGCATCGGTCGGCGCCTTGTTTGGATCGAGCTGAACGCGGCCGACACTGGCGCGGGCATTCGTCACTTCGACGAGCGTTGATTTCTCGAAATTGGCCGCACCCTGTACCGTGTTCACGAGATTCGGAATTAAGTCGGCGCGACGCTGATAGACATTTTGCACCTGCGCCCAGCTTTGATCGACAGCTTGTTGCAACGGGACGAGACGATTGTAGCTGCGGGCAAGTGCAACAGCAGCAACTACGACGACGACAAGCAGAATGGCGATCAGGACGCCGCAACCGAGCGCAAATTTGTTCATATTAATTATGCTTAACTCTGAGTGATCATTTTTCCAAGACCGGAGTGATTTGCGAAGCAACCACCTTCCATTGCCCGCTCTCGTTCACAAATGTGTCGGTCCACACAAATTTTCCACCGAGAAGGTTTTGCTTTCCCTCGTACGCATTGATGATGCCCTCGCCAACGACGATTCCAGTGTCGCAATATAAGCGAACCTGAAGATTGTGAATCTTGAACTCGGAGAAAACGATGTCGCCAGTCATACTTTCCAGATCGGCTCGTTTATTTACGATCCTGCCGTCTGGCCAAACGATCGTGCAATCGTCCGCCTCAATGCGGCGCGTGTACGAACTATCGCCTTTGACTCGCGCCTCCGCCCATTCGTGCTGAATCTTCATGAGCGCCTGTTCATCCTGCGAATGATCTCTCATGACGCTCTGATCGTTTGCCAGACCAACGAGCAAGTCAAACATGACGTAGCGGTTGTCATCCCGAGCCCCGAACGCTTTCGGGGTCGAGGGAGCCTGTGGCAGAACCGTAAAATATTACAACGGGATTCCTCGACTTCGCTCGGAATGACAGTTGGCGTTAAAATTACGAAGATCGCCCGAGCACGAGCCGCAGAAACTCCGCGTCTGAAAAGTTTCCGCCAGATCCCTGGCGGACAACGACTGCTTTCAATGACGGAATAATGAACAGTCGCTGGTAGTGCGATCCAAGCGCCACCACCGTGTCCGCGGGCGCATCCTTGCAGATGCAAACGCCCGCCCATTGCGCACTTTGCCAGGGCAGATCGAGCATTCGTTCCATATCGGCTTCGCGTCCGTTCGGTGCCTGCTGGTTCAACCAGAACGTGAGTCCGTACGCCGGATTCACCTGCGAACCAACAAACGCTTCTCGCAACACATTCGAGCGCACAATTTGACGCCGATGATAATTGCCGTTTCCAACTACAAGCTCTCCGAGTCGCGCCCATTCGCGTGCGGTTAATTCAAAGCCAGTCGCCGGCAGCGGATTGCCGCGCGCGTCTTTTTTGTAATTGAGATCGTGCAATCCAAGCCGGTTCGCCGCGTGCGCTTCGAAGTAGCTGATCACGCTGCGTCCTCCGAGTTTTCGGCGCAGCAGTTCGGAAAAAATCTGAAGGTGACTTGGGCCGTAGATAAAAGCCGAACCAGGTTCAGCCACGCTGGGCAATGCGATCGCCATCGCGTTTCGATCGTGAATCGAAGGCCGCTGGAGATGCGACGCGCCCTCAATTCCGTCGGTTTGGCTAAGCAATTGCCGAATCGTGATCTGTGATTTCCGCGGATCACTCTTCCACTCGGTGATCGTGTCCGACACCGGATCGTCAAGTCTAAACAGGCCCTCTTGCACAGCCGCGAGCGCTGCAATTCCCCAAAAACTCTTTGTCCCGCTAAAGATCGGCCATCGCCTGTTTGCAGATCCATCGTTCGCGTAATGCTCGAAAATTGTCCGGCCATTTTGCATTACCAGCACCGCACTGCCACGCCTGCTCTCGGAATATTTTGCGGCACGCTCGCAATCCGAAGCATGGATTTCCGCAAATGCGGATTGCGAGACGAGAACAAGCGCGAGTGCGAAACGGGTTGGGTAGCGCACGCGTCTCGCGTGCTGGCGAGCGCGTCCTCGCGATCGCGAACTTGCCTGTGGTGCCACACTATTCACTTGGTCTTGCTTTGAATAAAGTTTGTTTCGGCGCGACGCCGAAACCAGCACGCGGGACGCGCGTGCGCTACCCCGAATCTGCCGTCGCCGCTGGCGTTGCAGGTTGCGCCACCGGCAAATAACGTCTCCTCAACTCTTCCGCGTTTGGCAATTCGTCGAGATTGCGCAGACCGAAGTGGTCGAGAAAAAATTGTGTCGTTTCGTAAAGAAGCGGTCGTCCCGGGATTTCGGCGCGTCCGGCGATTTTCACCAAACCGCGTTCCATCAATGTTTGCAGCACGCCATCGATGTTCACGCCGCGCACCGCTTCTACGTCCGCACGGGTAATCGGCTGGCGATAGGCAATGATCGCCAGCGTTTCCAGCCCAGGCGCACTCAACCGCGCCGGCTTCGGCGCCGGGAAAAGCTGCCGGACCCATTTTGCAAAGGCGGGATCCGTGGCTAGTTGCCAGCCTTCTGCTTTTTCGACCAGTTGAAACGCGCGGCTCTGCTGAATGTATTCCACCTTCAGTTGTTCGAGTGCCGCGGCAACTTCAGCATTCTTTACGCGCGCGAACTCGTTAGGCGTCTCGCTCGCCTGATCGCTTCCCGCCCCTTTGATGGCAGAAGTGATTTCATGAATCGAAAGCGGCTTTTGCGCGCTGAACAGAAGTGCTTCGATAACGTTCTGCAATTTCATAATCAAAACCTAGTCATCCTGAGCGGAGCGAAGGACCTCGCAATCGAAGTATTCGACACAGAGATTAGATTGCGCGACCGATCGCCCGTTGTGAGGTCCCTCACTTCGTTCGGGATGACAGCGCGTGTATCCACGGTGTGACTACGCTCCGATCGCGGTTTGAATCGCGTCCGCGATTCGGTCTGCTTGTTTGTCGATCATTTCAAACTGCCGCCCCTCAATCAGTAGACGAATTTTTGGCTCGGTGCCGGAATAACGCAGGAGCACACGGCCTTTGCCGGACAACTCTTTCTCGGCCTCTGTTACCAGCTTCATCACAGAATCCAGTTCCGCCAGCGGGCGCTTTTCTTTCACCGCCAGGTTGCGTTGGGCTTGCGGATACTTTTGCAAACACGACTTGAGCTTGCTCAGTGGCTGACCGGTTTTGTGCATGACCCGCAAAATTTGGAGCGCGGTGATAATGCCGTCGCCTGTCGTGGTGAAGTCACGAAAAATAACGTGACCGCTTTGTTCGCCACCGAGATTCAGTTTTTGTCGCACCATTTCTTCAATGACGTAACGATCGCCGACTTTCGTTCGCACGACTTTGCCGCCGCGCGTCGCGAGTGCCTCATCGAGACCGAAGTTGCTCATGACCGTTGCCACGACAGTGTTTTGCTCCAGCCGGCCAGTTTCCAAAAAATCCAACGCCGCGATCGCGAGGATTTCATCGCCATCGACAATCTCGCCGTCTTCGTCGCAAAGAAGAACGCGGTCAGCATCGCCGTCGTGACTGATGCCGACGTCTGCGCCGCTGACTTCGACAATCCGCTGGATTTCCCCTGGATGCATACTGCCGCAGCCGTCGTTAATATTGATCCCGTTCGGCTCGTTATGCGCTATGGCAACCTCCGCGCCTAGCTCGCGCAAAATGCACGGCGTCGATTTGTAAGCCGCGCC
>JBARMF010000554.1:0-5078 GCA_049802315.1 Candidatus Udaeobacter sp. | reverse complement strand
CTCAGTCGAGTTGCAACAAGAAGAGGAAAATTTACTGGCAAATATCGGACGACTAGAGAACACAGGAGCAGTTTCATGGTCAAGGTGGAATACACAAGGTTCTGTACACGTATATGCAAACGATCCGGCAAGAGCAGACCTTCCACTTCTTAAGGGTCGCTTAGAAAACGTGCGCGAGGAGAAGCAAAAAGTAACAGCGGAACTGAACCGAGCGCAGCGGGAGTCGCGGTGAAGTATTGGGAAATCATCGCTGATAATCTCCATAAGGCGGGATTCAGCCTGGGCTGGGTCTCAGCCATCGATTCTCAGGGACGAACACTATGGATTGTTGACGCGCATCGGTGATCCGCAAAGCTGCGCGTCACTGTTGCCGCGAGAACGATTCACGCAGAAATTCAACAACTTCAATAGCTTCGCGGATCGCGAAAACCTTAGTTCTAGGCCAATCTCCTACCTTTGCCGAGCGACATAGCTGCGCCATCGCAGCGTCAGTAATAATCAAGTCGGCAGATGAGAGACCGACCGCGATTCTCGACACGTCGAACTCATCGTTAACGTCGTATTTTCGGGGCGTCTTGTCTCGGCGGCAATCAGCTTCAAGTTGCGCAGTGATCTGGGTGTGACTAAAAATCACCGGAATCGCGTCCCAGCGGTGGTGTCGAATGTCTTCGAGGAGTTTTTCCAGCTGCGGTCGAGAAGTTTTCTGTTCTTTGAGATATAGCGCCAGGGTGTAACCCATGTGATCCGACTCCTGCAATGGTTCACCTCCAAGAAGTCGGGTTATCTGTCGAAAGACATGGGTTGCGTGTTCGACCGCTAACACAGCGCCTTTGGGCGTTCTCTCGAACGCCGGCTTGCCGTCTGCCGGCAATAATGTATGAGCCTCCACCCGCTCGATCATGCGCTTTTTACCAGAGGTGATCGTGTTCCAAGTGTTCTCGGCAAGCTGGTCATCCTCGATGCTGTGCCATCGGATAAGTTCAAAAGCCGATGGAGGGGGCTCGGATCGCGCCAAGGCAATCGTTTCCTCATCGATCATTTTCCACATATCTTTGAATGACCAGATTGGTCCGCCGAGCCGAGCGTCAGACAATCTGCAGTGAAGATCATAGATGGATCTCCGTTGTTCTCGCGAAGCTATGCCAGCCGTTTCACATAGCGTTTCTTTCGCTACAGGGCAGACCACCTGCAACGCTTCAGCCGCCTTTAAAAGCGCGTTTCTTAATTCGTACAGCGGACCACTACTCGCCGAAACTTTAGCGAGCTCCGAAATTGCACACTGATCTAAACAAATAATCATGCCAGCCCTGGGTCCGTATGCATCGCGCAAGGTTGTGGTTAATAATTTACGAGTTCGCGCTGGATGCGATGTCGTAAAACTTCACCACTCCTTAAAATCGCCTTTGTGCTCGTGCGTTTTGATTCGGTCCCCTTTTGCGCATTTCCGCATCTTTTCGCGTAACCTCGAACCGGACTTTACGCATTAATGGTCATAAGAGTGATGAAAGAAAAATCCAGTATGAAAACCGACACTTTGCGGATTAAGAATGGCAAAAGCTCACTCGTTCCTACACACAAGGTGTTCAGCGGCCTTAGCGCGGGAACAATCACGGCACTCGTCGTTTATGAGCTGCACACGCGGTTCAGAATCGATCTAGCGCCGATAGAAGCGAGTTTTCTGACGGTCATTCTATCCTTCGCCGCGTCGTGGTACGCTCATGATAGCCCCGCGCCGTCTCAGTCGCGAGTCGCTTGATTAGCTCCTGCCGCTTTGTAAGGCCTTTGGCCCCCGCGGCGGAGTGGGGATTTGCTCAGGCTGGGCGCGTATGATCGCCGCAAATACGCAGCTTAAATTCCTCAACGGTTTCGACGCGGGGCTGTTCCTTCACTGACTTTCAAGAGATTCGACGCCGCGATGATCTTTGCGCGGTCTGACTTCGTAAAGGTGGGCGTCTGTCATCAAACTGTCATCAATCCGACAAAAGTATGGTGCAAATCACGCTATTTCTCCTATGAAAATTGTTCTGGCAGCGCGTACGGGAGTCGAACCCGTGTACCAGCCTTGAGAGGGCTGTGTCCTAACCACTAGACGAACGCGCCACAAACGGGATCCAATTAGAAATACTGTACCGACCGCGCGCTGGCAAGATGCTGGCGAGAACTTGTCCGGCTCCGACTTAAATTGCCGTTCGTTTATTCGCCTTGATCACCACCGCTACCATTGCCTTCATCGTCATCCCCTGTGTCATCATCTCCGGTATCTTCATCGCCCGGCGCGTCACCGGCGCCATCGTCGTTTGCCTTTTCGCCGTCATCGCTGGAAGCAGGTCCTGCGCTATCGTCACCGTCGGATGGCACTTCGTCGCCGGTGTTTTCATCATTAAACAACGCTTTCGCGTCCGCTTCTTGTCCTATCGGGTTCTTCTGAGCTCTCCTTGTGTCGGGAGCCGGCGTAGGCACCGACTTCGTAGCGCGCGCCATAGTAAAAATGCTGAGTAAAAGGCAGAGGAGGAGCGGAAGAAATTTTTTCATCAGTGCGCAACCCTCTCTTGAGGCTCAGCAACTGTCAATCGGTGGATGGGCCGTGGCGCGTCGACGCGACCTCGCTTTACGAGTCGCTGGCCACGCGCGATGCTCGCGCGGGTGTGAAAACAATCAGTGTACCGCTTCAAAAAAGGTGGCGACCGAAAGCAGGGTGGGGTGTGCCAGTTGCGTGGCTCACGCTTTGCGTTGTTTGGAGCTCGACCTGGCTTGTCATTAAAATCGGACTACGCGATCTCCCTCCGATTTCATTCGTAGCGATTCGTTTTCTCATCGCAATTGTCGTGCTGGTAACGGTCTCTATGGGTCGCACACATCTGCTGCCGCGAACGCGCAATGATTACATCGTTCTCGCCTTCACCGGAGTCCTCATGTTTGCCGTGAACTACACGTTGCTGTTTTGGGCGGAGTTGCACGTTTCGTCAGGTCTTGCTGCAGTGTTGCAGGCAACAATTCCGATTTTTGGGATGGTGTTCGCCCATTGGATGCTTCCGGATGAACCGCTACGTTTACCAAAGCTGGCCGGCGCAATCATTGCACTCGGCGGGGTGACCGTGATTTGCGCACGGCTGCTTGGGTTCAACGGCCCGCTTGCCTTCTGGGCCGGTGTCGCGGTGGTTGTTGGTGCCGCGAGCGCCGCCTTCGCAAACGTGCTTGTTAAGGCGCGGTCGATGCAGCTTTCGCCCGCGATGCTGGCTGCGTGGCAAATGATTTTCGGAACTGCGCCGTTGTTACTGATTGGATTAATTGTCGATGGGAATCCGGTGCGCTTTCACTGGACCGTCTCGTCATTGTTTTGCCTGCTCTATCTTGCTGTGATCGGCTCGGCGCTGACGTTTCTACTTCTTTACTGGCTGCTGCCACGCCTGACGGTCGCGCAGCTGCAAAGTATCTCGCTGATCACTCCGCCGGGAGCAGTCATGCTCGGCTGGTTGTTAGGCGGCGAAACATTTCCGCTCTCGTCTTTGTTAGGCGCTTTGCTAATCCTTGTAGGCGTGTGGATGATTTTTCGAAAAGCGCGTCTTCCAGATCCGCTGATCCAGGAAGGATAATTAGTTACTCTGCTGAGTTACCTGCTGGTGGTGTTCCTGTTCGAGCGGCGGCTTCAACAACGATATGCTTAGAACCCATCTGGCTCTGTTGAAAAGCTTCAGGCATAAAGTGGAAGTCTAAAATGAAGTGGCCGGAGCTTATAGATGTTGTAGGCCAGGCCGAGGAGAAGCGCTTGTTTGCGTTGCGTGGCGAGCGAACGGCCCGGTGCTTTGGCTGAGAGTTTGCGTTTGATTGCGCTGAAGACGGTCTCAGCATGGACGCGTTGACGATAAAGCTCGGCGGGGAAGGCCGCCCGCATTTGCGCACGCACTCCGTGAAGCTTCCAGCCTGGCTTGCCTCGTTTAGCCGGAATGATGCTCTGCGCGCCAATCTGTTGACGGATGTGCCGGTGGTTGCGCTCGCTGTCGAACTCGGCATCGGCCACAACGGTTCCAATGGGGTTGGTTGGAACCACTTCGTCGAGCAAAGGTCGCAAGGTGGCGCAGTCATTGATCGGTCCTTGGTGAGCCTTTTGCGCCAGGATGATGCGCAAACGCGTATCGACAGCCAAGAGCCATTTGAGCCAGTACCGCCATGGCATCGCCGCACCGCCATGCTGCTCGCGTCGACGAATGAAAAACGTGCTGATGGCGCCAGGAGCCAGCCCCGTAGCGTCTACCGCCACGGTGCTTTTAGCTTTGTCAGGGGCAGGCTTGCGGCTTTGAAAACGGCGCACCACCTCGGCCAAAACTTGGGCGATCACTTCCTCCTGCACTCGCAGCATAAAACGAAACAATGTGCTGTAATCGGGCACAGTTTGCAGTTCCAGCGCTTGTCTCAACTCAGCGTGTTCGGCCAAGCGAACTTCCGCCGCGCGAAACGTCCAGTCCTCGTAACGCATCAAGCACAAAATCGCCAACAATTGCGGCTGCGTGAAACGCTGCGGAGAAAAACGATGACTGTAAGCAGGTACAACTTCCTGGCTCACTTCCAGTGCAACGCGGGCAAATGGCACAAGTCCAACTTCACTCATGCCCTCCTCATTTATACATAACTACAAATAGTACAAGTACCTTTTCAACAGAGCCAAATGATTTCTAGAATGAAGGAAAAAAGCGAAGTTTCCGCGAGCGGACTGTTGCTACAGTCGGACTGCCAAATCGCTCAGGGTGCCCCCCCCTGGTTTCCCGACGATGTCGACGGCAGTCCGTTCGAGGTGTTATTCAGTTGTTGCTGTCGCACCGCTTCGGCGCTGCCTCTCTTGACGTTCAAAGCGCCAGCACCTGCGTTACCACTCCCGTCAACTTCGACCCAGCTCCCGCCTATGTGACTCCCGGTGCTCGCGGGGACCCATACCATGTGCTTCCCTTTCTTTTGCTCGGTGCTTGCTTGGCCTGCCGCCACGGGTTTCAGATCAAAGTTCAGTTGTGTCGGCTGATCCGCCTTGGTTTTCGTGTTGCCGATAGCGGCTTTCACTGCACCATGGACTACCAGCGAAACCCGGT
>JBARMF010000553.1:0-4350 GCA_049802315.1 Candidatus Udaeobacter sp. | reverse complement strand
GCGGCCGCGGAATCGCATGGGCGGTATCGGCGTCGGTCTGTCCGATCGCCTCGCTGTTATTGCTGGTTTTGGCGCCGCGATCACCGGCAACCAATGCAGCGTGGCTCGCCGTTTTCGTCGGCGTGATCGGCATCGCGTTTGGAATTTTCACCGCGCTGATGATGAGCCGGCTCGTGGCGAAACCCATCGATCAACTGCGCAGTGCAGCCGATGCGGTTTCGCGTGGAAATTTGACCGTCGATCTTAGTCGCGCCGGCGCGCGGCGTGCGGATGAATTTGGCAGGTTGCTATGCGAATTCGATCAGATGGTCCGTGAGCTCAGGGACAAGGAAAAATTGCGTCAAACTTTCGGCCTGCACGTGGGTAGACGCGCGGCAGAACGAATTCTCGCGCGCGACCCGGGATTGAGCGGCGTCGAAGAAGAAATCACTGTCATGTTCGTCGACATGCGTTCGTGGACCGCCCGCGCGAGCACGTCGCCGCCTGCCGAAATCGTGGAGATCATGAACGATTTCTTCCGCGTTAGCGTGCGTGCGGTTGAAGAGGAGCATCGCGGGATGGTTAACAAATATTTGGGCGACGGTTTCATGGCGATCTTCGGCGCAGGCGACGCCGGTTCGCGTCATGCTTGCGATGCTGTGTCGGCAGGATGCGAAATTTTGCGCGCGGTTAAAGGTTTGAATGACGAGCTGGCAGCAAAAGAGCGCGCGCCAATTCAAATTGGAATCGGAATTCATTCCGGCCCCGCGATTGTGGGAAGCGTCGGTTCGCCGCAACGCCTGGAGTTCACTGCGATGGGCAACACAGTCAACGTCGCGTCGCGCATTCAAGGCCTAACGAAGGCGGTCGGCAGACCTTTACTCGTTACTGCAGCCGTGCGCGATCGAGCAGGGGGCTCGTTCGTGTTCGAGGAACTACCGCCGCAGGAAGTCCGCGGGATTGAAGGGCGCGTGATGATTTTTGCGGTGCGCTGAGGTCCGCGTGAAAGCGATGCGAGGACGCATCGCACTCCAAAAGCACTTCGTGTGAAATTCCATGGGAGGCGCCTTTTGCGTTTCGCGGCAGCTTTAGGAGTGCAGCGCGTCGTCGCGCCGCTTTTTAGAAATATCGCCGATTGCTAATCTGCCTGATTGTTAGAAATCATCCGGCACTTTGATCCGATCAGTTTTAAACGAATACACTGATTTGATAAAGCCGGATCGGGCATTGCTTTCAAACCAAGGCGCTGAGCACCAAGGATACTGATTCGCTACTGCTACCACGCGGTGTTTTACCGCGTTCTGATGCACGTAATTCAATCGCGCCAGCCACGACTTCTCGAACGTTAAGTGACTATCCCAGAATTCGTACATCACTCGTCGGCTGGGAGTCGTATCTATTCGGTTGAGGCGTACCGCGAGCTCGCGGTGCAAGTGCCGTACGAAATCCCGGTGTGTCGTCGCGCTGTTTTCAAAGCTCATCACGAGATGATAATGATTGGGGAAGAAAGCCCACGCCTGCAGGATGAGCTGGTAGTTTTCAGCCAATTCGAAGGTTGTATCGCGGAAAAGGTTTAGTTTTGCTTTGGAATCGAAGAGTTGCTTTCGATGCAATGTTCCCGCGGTAGTGATGTAAATGCCGTTCGACGTAAAGTAATGTGGCGGCGCGTGCGGCCAACTTTCGCGCATAAGAGTTCCTAACACCGTCCTCTTTTTCCCTGCAAGCCTTGTCTCCCCAAAGCGATGCGAGGACGCATCGCACTCCAAAAGCACTCCGTGCGAAATTCACAAGAACGCGTCTAGCCGTTTCGTGATAGCTTTAGGAGTGCGGCGCGTCCTCGCGCCGCTTTCGCTGGCGTGACTGGAGCTCGCCACGAGTTCTGTCCAATGCCCGATTGAAACGCGCTTTCAGCGCTTGTTACGCGGCAATTTGAATTCTTGGGGCGATGCCTCAAGCTAAACATGAAATCGCTCCTTCGGCGCTAAACACACACCATGGCTTCGCTTTCCGAGATTGTTAGTTATGCGAATCGCTTTTTGCGGATTCGCGACGTGGGCGATTGGGACAATGCGCTTAACGGCCTCCAGATTGAAAATTCAGGTCGCGTAACGCGCATCGGCGCGGCAGTTGATGTTTCAACGCGGGTTTTGACCGAGGCTCAAAAACGTGGTGTCGATCTGTTAATCGTCCATCATGGTTTGTTCTGGCCGGGATTACAGCCGATACGCGGTGCGTTGCGCCGGCAACTGCGGATCGCATTTGAAAACGACGTCGCACTCTACAGCGCGCATCTCCCCCTCGACATCCATCCGAAACTCGGCAACAACGCACAGCTCGTCGCCGCGCTCGGACTAAAATCCGCGCAACCGTTCCTGGAAGAAAAAGGCCAGCCGGTCGGCTTAAAAGTTCGCGCCTCGCTGCCGCGGAGCGAACTCGTTCGTAAATTACAAAAGGTGTTAAATGGTCCGGTAAAAGTTTTCGATTTCGGTCCGAAACAGACACGCGCGATCGGCGTTGTGACCGGAGCGGCCGGCTCGGAGATTTACCGCGTCGCAGACGAAGGAATCGACACGTTCATCACCGGTGAAGCGCCGCACTGGGCTGCCGTTGCCGCCGAAGAAGTGGGCGTGAATCTTCTGCTGGGTGGACATTACGCGACGGAAGTTTTTGGCGTGAAAGCGCTCGCTGCGCATTTGTCCCAGCGATTTGGAATTCCATGGGAATTCATCGATTGCCCAACCGGATTGTAAGGGGAGCACAGCGTCTTGTCTCTTACGCGCCAAAGGCGCACTATCACCTTTAGCCTGGGGCAATCGCCCCTGGGCATTCTATTGCAGCATGCAAAAGCGCTGAAGGCGCGCTTCAATGTGAACGGGAGGATCCAATTTCGTATCTACCGTGAATCGCGCTTTCAGCGCTGTCGGCGTTTAATCTCGCGAATCCTGGGGCGTCGCCCCAGGCTCGCAATGATACGGCGCCGTTGGCGCGACCGAATTTTGGCAGGCGCACCGCTTTTACATGCCGCGCGTTCAACTCCTCACCTCAATCCTTCTCCTCTCCCAGGGGAGAGGCCAACAATGGAGCCGCGCGTTTTGACTTGCGGTACAAAGGGAGTTGGGTCGCCTCGCCTCTCCCAAAGAGGAGAGGGGAGGGTGAGGAGTTGGGGACGGTGACCCTCGAAATCATGACGAACCCGATGCGAGGCATGCTTTATCCAACACGCGGACATGTCAGCGCTTTCAAAAGCGGCGACATGTCGCCGCACTTCAAATGCGGAGTATCACGGACTCGCCGTGTTGTATTCGCGGTAATTCTTTTCGCGATCGCGTCGATCTCGAATTTCGCCGCAGCCAAAGATCGCTCTGTCACGCCGCGATTAACCGGCTACAAACCCGTGCGAGTTCATTACGGACCGATGAACCAAATGATCATGCCGGTCCGAATCAACGGCCAGCCGGCGAATTTACTGGTTGATACAGGCTCAATCGAAATCATTCTGGATACAGACGCGGCCGCAACATTCGGCATAGGGCCATCGCCAAGAGGTGTCCGATACGTCGGATTCACGGAAATTGGTGGCCAGCTGTTGCCTGTTGCTTTTATGCAAAGCCTCACTGCCGGAAGCATGAACTTTGGCAGCAACCCGGTTGTGCTGCGGGATTCACCGCGTTCCGGCACCGGAAAGGCCCACGTGAATGGCGTTCTTGGGCTGCAAACTTTGCTGCGTCACAAGGCGGTGATCAATTGCCGAACCCGACTTGTTTTCTTCAAAGTCGATCAGTCGCGTCACATGAATCTCAGCGGTGTGGCTTTGTCGGAAAAATTCACACGAGTCCCTGTGCATCGCGAGGCTAGCGGCGCGTTGACGGTGCCATGCTCAATTCATGGCCAATTGGGCCGGTTGCTCGTCGATACCGGCGCGTTTGTTACAACTTTCCCCGACACTTTTTTTAAGTCGCTCGGCATCTCCTCTGAACCAACGCGGCTATCGGCACGTTTCCCTGCTGGAACAACACATCGAATCAACGCTGCGCAAATCAATGACCTGAAGATCGGCGATTTCAAAGTCCCGGCGGCGAAATTCGGCGTGGCTGCGTTACCTCGTTTCGCCTTGCGGCAAGGCGGCACGAGAATCAATGGCATTCTGGGGATGGACACGCTGTACATCTGTCATGCCATAATCGATCTCGATGGCATGAATCTCTTTCTGAAATGAGATTTAAGCAGGCAACCACGGATGACGTGGATGAATCAAATGACGAAATCCGAATGTCGAATGACGAATTAATGACAAAACGCGAAGCGGCCAGAGGCAAACACGAAGCGGCAGTCTCTAGTCCGCCCAGGGCGAATGACAACGGCAATTATCGA
>JBARMF010000552.1:0-3989 GCA_049802315.1 Candidatus Udaeobacter sp. | reverse complement strand
GAAACCGAGTTCTCCAAGATTCCCGGGTTTTACGGCGCGTTCGAACTCCTTCACGACAACGAGGATGAAAACCGGCGTTTTCTTTTCGATGGCCCGTTGCAGCTTGCATTTTTCGATTTGCATCTCAACAGCACTGATGGCGACACGGTGTTCGCCCTCGATTTGAACGGTCCACGACTCGTTAGGCTTTCACCGAACTGGGCTATGCCGATTCCGTTGCCAGGGGAACCCGCCTTTCTTACATTCACGGAAAACCGTTACATTCCCATCCCCGGCAGCAAAAAGACGGCGAACTGCTCGTACGTCGAGCGTTGGGACGAGAAATTGAATCACATTCGTTATGCGCGCGGAAAAGCGGCCGCGGTCTGCTATGGCACGTCAATGTATAGGCCCGGTCTCACGCCGGCGGTGATTACGGTGCGGCGAACCTCGGAGTGAAAACGGAATCGCTGCAAGTGGGCGAAAAAGGAAAGCGATGCCAGGACGCATCGCACTCCAAAAACGCTTCGCGCGAAATACCGCGAGACTGTTTCTTTTCGCGTAAGCTTTTGGAGCGCGTGCGCGGCCTCGCGCCGCTTTTACTGCTGATTTCGCTCACGCTTTCCGCAGCCGGCCAATCGCAGTCCGACTCACTGGAACAATTGGCGAACGATTTCTGGGGATGGCGTGCGAAATATGCGCCCTTCACAAGCGACGACGTCAATCGTATCGAGCGGCCGGGCGGAATGCGCGATTGGTCGCGGACGAGCATTGACCAGCGCAGAAAAGATTTGGCCGGATTTCAAGCGCGCTGGAAGAAATTAGATCCCACACGATGGCCGATCCCGAAGCAAGTGGACTACAAATTAATTGGCTCCGCATTGTCGCGCGTTCGCTGGGAACTGGAAATTAATCCACGCTGGAAACGCGACCCGAATTTTTACATTGAACAGACGCTCACTGCATTGGCGGAAGCGCTCACCATTCCCGCACCCTACGATGAAACGGGTAGCCGCGAGATTCTCACCCGCATCGAAAACATTCCGTCAATTTTGCATCAAGGCTTGAAAAACCTTGATAGTCCGCCTGCGCCGTTCGCAAGTGTTGCAGCCGAGAATCTCAACGGCATTCGCGAGCGCCTGCACAAGATGGCAGGCGCGCTCGTTGCATCGACGAACCTAAAGCAAGACGAACTAAATGCGGCGACTGATCGTGCCGCGGATGCACTCGAAAAATTTCAGCAGCAGCTCAAAGACAAGATGCCGAAGCTTCCGCAACAAACCGCACTCGGCCGTGACGCGTACATCTGGTACTTGCGCAACGTCGCCCTGATGCCGTTCACGCCCGAGGAGCTTCTGGCGATGGGACAACAGGAGTGGAACCGCGCGGTCGCGTTTGAGACGTACGAGAAGAACCGCAACAAAGATCTGCCGCCGCTAAAGATCGCGACGGACACTAATACATGGATCAAAGATGCGGCTGACAAAGAACTTCAAATCCGAAAATTTCTCGAGGAGCGCGACATTCTCACCGTGCCAGAATGGGTCCAGCATTACACGCTTCGGCCAACACCGGAATATTTGCGCGCGCTTGAGTTTACTGAGCACGACGATTTTACGTCGCCGTCACGACTAAATGAAAATTGCATTCGTTACGTGCCTGAGCCTTCGGAAAAGCTTGGCTACTTCTGGCGCGCGACAGCGATGGATCCGCGGCCGATCACCGTTCACGAAGGAATTCCCGGCCATTATTTTCAGCTTTGTCTCTCATGGAAAAACGAGGATCCGATCCGGCGTCACTACTACGATTCCGGTGCCAATGAAGGAATCGGCTTTTACGCTGAGGAAATGATGTTGCAGGCCGGGTTGTTCGATGACAGCCCGCATACACGCGAGATCATTTACAATTTCATGCGGTTACGCGCGCTGCGCGTGGAAGTGGACGTGAAACTTGCGCTGGGCGAATTCACGCTCGAGCAAGCTGCAAAATATCTCCAGGAAAAAGTCCCAATGGATGAACAAACCGCGCGCCAGGAAGCAATCGCTTTCTCCACGAACCCCGGCGGAGCCATGACTTATCAGATCGGGAAATTACAAATCCTGAAATTTCTCGCCGACGCGCGCATGCAACAGGGCGACAAATTCAATCTCCGCGCCTTCCACGATTTCGTTTGGAAAAACGGCAACGTGCCGATCGCGTTGCAACAATGGGAATATTTGAGCGGAAGATAAGGTTGCAGCGTTTCGAAAGCGACATGCAGCTTGCATGTCGGTGACCGGAAACTCCGCGCTTCAGCCTGTCGGCCACATGAGGCGATTTGCCTCAGCTCAATTAATCGGTGACCTCTAGCCCCATCTGCCGGGCAGTGCCGGCGATGATGCGGAAAGCGGCTTCGTCGTTGCGCGCGTTCAGGTCTTTGCGCTTGGTGTTCACGATGTCCATCACTTGTTTGCGAGTGACCTTTCCGACTTTGGTCTTGTTAGGCTCTTTCGAACCTGCAGCGATGTTCGCTGCTTTCTTGAGCAGAACGGCGGCTGGCGGACTCTTGGTGATGAATGTGAACGATTTGTCCTTAAAGACAGTGATCACTACCGGAAGAATATCACCGGCTTGCTTCTGTGTGGCGGCGTTAAATTCCTTGCAAAACGCCATGATATTAACGCCGCGTGGACCCAATGCGGTACCTACCGGCGGTGCAGGATTGGCTTGTCCGGCCGGAATTTGGAGTTTGATGTGTGCTACGATTTCTTTGGCCATGAGATTTAGACAGAATGAACAGAATCGACAAAATGGGTGACTGGCAAATCTCCTGAAAATATTCTGATCATTTTGTTAACTCTGTCGGGATTTTAGCCGCGTTCGACCTGCCAGTATTCCAGTTCCACCGGCGTGGCTCGACCGAAAATGGTGACGGAAACACGGAGCTTGCCACGCTCGGGATCGATCTCTTCGACGATACCGGTCTGATTTTGAAACGGTCCGTCGGCGACCTTCACTGATTCGCCAACTTCGAAGCTGACTTTTGGTTTCACCTTCTCCTCGCGCTCCTTCATCTGCGCGAGCATGCTTTCCACTTCCGATTGCCGCATCGGGATGGGTTTATCCTTGGTCCCGGCAAACCCGATCACGCCCGGTGTATTGCGGATGAAATACCAGGTGCGCCCGATCAGCTGATTGTTTTCGTCGAGCAGATGCATGTTAACGATCAAATAACCGGGGAAAAATTTGCGCGTTGTTTCAGTCTTCTTGCCTTTTTTGATTTCCGAGACGCGTTCGGTCGGAAGAAGCACGTCGTAAACCACGTCGGCCATTTCTTCGGTCTTAACGCGTTTCACAATGTTCTCGCGCACTTTGTTTTCCTGACCGGAAAGCACATGCACGACGTACCATTGATCTTTCGCTGCGAGTGTTTGTCCCATAAATCAGTGCAATCGAGTGAAGAAGTGGACAACGTTCACCAGAATAAAATCGAACAACGCCACGTAGCCACCGAGCAATAGCATCGCGATGGCAACCACGATGGTTGAATCCACCAGTTCCTTGTAGCGGCGGAACCCTTTTTCCTTCGGGTCCCATGGCCACGAGCATTTCTGCAGCTCGACCTTCACCTCGCTGAAGAAGTTTTTGACTTTGGTCATCATTGCTTCGCTACGCGATTCATTAGCCGCACGCCAGGAGGGACTCGAACCCCCAACCGACGGTTTTGGAGACCGCTACTCTACCAATTGAGCTACTGGCGTATTTAATCTTCCTGTTCCGCTTACTCTTCCTCTTCCTCGCCTTCGCCTCAACATTACCCGACGCAGAGAAGGGGTAGAGGAAGATTGTTAATCCAGAATATCACCGACGCGACCCGCGCCGACGGTTTTGCCGCCTTCGCGAATGGCGAACCGAATAGTCTTCTCCATGGCTATCGGCGTGATCAGATCCACCTCAATCGAGATGTTGTCGCCAGGCATGACCATCTCCACGCCATCAGGCAGTTTAACTGTGCCGGTGACATCAGTCGT